>JAHHJO010000361.1:0-16709 GCA_018680275.1 Bacteroidia bacterium | reverse complement strand
GTTCAAATCACCCAATGGGGATTAAAACAGCGAATAGCCAGAAAGTCGTAAAAGATACCAGCTTTTTTTATTATGATACCAAAAGATCAAAGCTTGAAAAGCTTCCTAAAAACAAAGGCAAGCTTATAGGCATTTTTGGAAGAGGTAATGATTCACTGATCCAATTCGCAAATCAAAATGATCTTTCTGCAAAATCTGAAGATGATCTTAAAAAACTCTTCAACTTTTACAATAGCAACAGGGATCAATGAGAATCTACAGGTCTTTTTTTATATCCTTTCTTTTAATTTTTACAATTTCCGGATCGTTATATGGTCAAAAATTCAAATTCTCGGTCCACGGTGCACTCGTACTGGCTCAGGTGGATGGCGACAAATTGAGAGGATTTAGTAAAATAGGGTATAATGCCGGTATCCAGGGTGGATACCGTATCAATGCATCAAGTGAGTTTATTGTAGCCCAGGGGTTTTCTTCATTTGGAAGCAAGGGGTCTAATAAATCTATAAAAAGACCAGATGATTATTTTATTGAGATTAATATGGTCACAGCCAATCTATTGTTCGCCTACGCACATTATCTAAACACCGGCTGGAGTGGCGAATCCAAGTTCAGGTTATTCACGGGGATAAAAATCCACCAGGTGTTATCAAATGATTATTCCCTCAGTTATAACAGTTTCGAAGAAAACCCTCCTGTGATGATCGAAGATTTCAGGGACAGGTTCCTGGGAATTTATTTAGGTGCCGGGTACCTGGTGGCATCCAATCTATACCTTGATCTGTCATTCGAACACTCGTTATCCAACATATTGGAAGACTCTCCTATAAATACAGTTGCCAAATCACTGAATCCTTACCATATTTCTATCGGATTGAATTTTTATTTATAAATAGAATTGGTTTTCGTCTTACTTCTTTCAGACTAACAGAGCGAGTCAAAGCGTTATTAAAAGCAGTTCCTGCCAGAATTCTTTGTAATTGGAATAGTTTTAGCTGTTATTACATATTATACAAATATTTAATATGAACATCGGACACATTGAGTCTTTTCTGTCATTCCTTGAGCATGAAAAAAGGTATTCGAGTCATACCATCCTTTCGTATAGCAATGATGTCCGTCAATTTCATGATTTCCTTTCTGAAATATATGATAGTCCTGAACTTGATGCTTTGACTCATCAGCATCTAAGATCCTGGATGGTCCGGCTGCATGAATCAGGCAATTCTGCAAGGACGATTAATCGAAAGATATCCTCAATCAGGTCTTTTTTCAATTTTATGAAACGGGAAGGGTATTTATCCAGGAATCCGGCAGTAAAGATCATTACACCTAAAATTGGCAAAAAGCTACCTCAATTTGTCCAGGAAAAGAATCTCGCAAGACTCTTTGATGCAATTATACCGGATGATTTTGAAGAATGCCGCAACCGGCTTATCCTTGAGCTTTTGTATAGTACTGGAATGAGACGAAGTGAACTTATACAGTTACACGACAGAAACATTCATTTTTCCAGGCAGGAAATCAAAGTCCTGGGAAAGGGAAATAAGGAAAGGCTACTTCCTTTATCACAAACATTAATAAAAAAGATCAAACGGTATTTGGATCTGAGAACCGCGTTTTTTAAAGACCAGGAATACGCCTCCTTTCTTTTTGTAACCAGCAAAGGGAAAAAGTTATATCCAAAAATGGTGTATAACATTGCGATTCGCTATTTGTCTATGGTGAGTTCGGTCGAAAAAAGGTCCCCGCATACCTTAAGGCATTCTTTTGCAACCCATCTGATGAATGGCGGTGCGGATCTGAATGCAGTGAAGGAGTTACTGGGGCATTCAAATCTGGCAGCCACACAGGTTTATACCCATAATTCTATCGAAAAACTCAAGGAGATATATACTTTTGCACATCCACGTGCAACTAAGCCATAATTTTAGAAAATAAATATATGCGAGTGTTTACATATATCTAAAAAAAGCCTATTTTTGCATTCGCTTTGAAGAAAGCGCTTTGGAATTTGACACACGCCGATGTAGCTCAGTTGGCCAGAGCAGCTGATTTGTAATCAGCGGGCCGGGGGTTCGAATCCCTCCATCGGCTCAATGTTTCTCATTTTTTTGAGAAGGGGGTGCGCCGGAGTTGGAGAGCCGGGCTAGACTGTAAATCTAGTGTGTAATGCTGAATAGGTTCGATTCCTATCACCCCCACCAAAGAATAAAAAAAGGAGAAATGCGGGAGTAGCTCAGTTGGTAGAGCATCAGCCTTCCAAGCTGAGGGTCGCGGGTTCGAGTCTCGTCTCCCGCTCCACTTTTTACAATGGCAAACGTTGCCAATGTAGCTCAGTGGTAGAGCACCTCCATGGTAAGGAGGGGGTCGCTGGTTCAAATCCAGTCATTGGCTCAATTTTATTTTGAAGAATATATGATCATAAATTTGTTAAATAAAACTGTAAAAACTTTTAATAATGGCTAAAGAAACTTTTCAACGTACTAAGCCCCATGTTAATGTCGGAACCATTGGTCACGTTGATCACGGAAAAACGACCTTGACAGCAGCGATTACTTACGTTTTGGCTGAAAAAGGATTATCAGAAAAGATGGACTACGATGCAATTGATGGTGCACCTGAAGAAAAAGAAAGAGGTATCACGATCAACACTGCCCACGTTGAATATGAAACAGACAACAGACACTACGCTCACGTAGATTGTCCTGGTCACGCCGACTATGTAAAAAACATGGTAACGGGTGCTGCTCAAATGGATGGAGCCATCCTTTGTGTTGCAGCTACGGATGGTCCTATGCCTCAGACAAGAGAGCACATTCTTCTTTGTCGTCAGGTTGGTGTTCCAAAAATTGTTGTTTTTATCAACAAAGTAGACCTGGTTGATGATGAAGAAATGCTTGAGTTGGTTGAAATGGAAGTCCGTGAATTATTGGACCAATACGAATTCGACGGTGACAATGCTGTTGTAGTTATGGGTTCTGCATTGAAAGCTTTGGAAGGCGATGACGCTGCCAAAGAACAAATCATGGAACTTATGAGTGCCGTTGACTCTGAAATTCCTGAACCTGTAAGAGAAGTAGATAAAGACTTCCTTATGCCTATCGAAGACGTATTCTCTATTACTGGTAGGGGAACTGTTGCAACTGGTAGAATCGAAAGAGGTGTTATCAATACTGGTGACCCGGTTGAAATCGTAGGTATGATGGCTGAAGGCGAAAAGCCTTTGACTTCTACGATCACAGGAGTTGAAATGTTCAGAAAGATTCTTGAAAGAGGTGAAGCTGGTGATAATGCAGGTCTTCTTTTGAGAGGTATTGATAAAAATGAAATTAAGAGAGGAATGGTTATCGTTAAGCCTGGATCTGTAAACCCTCACAAAAACTTCAAAGCTGAGGTTTATGTTCTTGGGAAAGACGAAGGTGGAAGACACACACCATTCTTTAACGGCTACCGACCACAATTTTACTTCAGAACGACTGATGTAACTGGTGATGTTAAATTACCTGATGGCGTTGAAATGGTAATGCCTGGTGATAATGTATCACTTGAAGTTAACCTGATCAACAAAATTGCGATGGAGAAAGGTTTGAGGTTTGCGATCAGAGAGGGTGGTAGAACAGTAGGAGCCGGTCAGGTGACTGAAATTCTCGAATAAGAAGTTATTTGAAATAAATAATAATTTGAAAATTAAGCACTCTTTAGAGGGTGCTTAATTTTCTGTTATTGCACGGAAGAATTGTGAATCTAGGGGAGTAGCTCAATTGGTAGAGCGGCGGTCTCCAAAACCGTAGGCTGCGGGTTCGATTCCTGTCTCCCCTGCAACTTTAACTTATAAAAATGAATGATATAGTTTTATATATTAAGGAAAGCTACAACGAACTGATACACAAGGTAACATGGCCGACGTGGCCTAACCTGTTTAGTAGTACACGAATTGTTATTGTAGCATCCATTATTATATCACTGATCATCTTTTTGATGGATGTCGTATCCAAAGGGATATTGACAAGTATCTACGAGTTGAATTTTTAATTAAACTGGAATATTTCCATGTCTGAAGAAACTAGATGGTATTCTTTACGCGTCATTAGCGGTAAAGAAAAGAAAATCAAGGAATACATTGAACTTGAACTGCAAAGGAGAAAATGGAACGACTTTGTACCTCAGGTTCTGGTACCTTCAGAAAAGGTTTATAAGATCAGGAACGGTAAAAAGGTGATCCTGGAAAGGAATATCCTACCCGGCTATATTCTGATTGAAGCCTTTCCTTCGAAATTCTCCGGTGAAATTATTCAGGCTATCGCAAATGTCCCTAATGTGATTCACTTTTTGGGCAAGGGTAATCCAATCCCAATGCGACAGTCAGAAGCAAACAGGATGTTAGGTAAAGTGGATGAGTCCCAGGAAGTTGGTGAATCTATGCTTGAACCATTCATCGTAGGTGAAACAGTTAAGATAATCGATGGCCCTTTCAATGATTTTGTTGGAGATATCAAGGAAGTGAACGAGGAGAAAAAGAAATTGAAGGTCATTGTTAAAATATTTGGAAGAGGCACTGAAGTTGAATTAAACTTCATGCAGGTAGAAAAACAATAATCAATAACTCATAATTACTTAGGCTTTATGGCAAAGGAAGTTGATGGTTTTATAAAATTGCAAGTCAGAGGTGGAAGTGCTAATCCATCTCCTCCGGTAGGACCAGCTCTTGGTGCTAAAGGGGTAAATATCATGGAGTTTTGCAAAAGATTCAATGCAAAAACAGAGGACAGCAGGGGAAAAGTATTACCTGTGGTCATCACTGTTTATAAGGATAAATCTTTTGATTTTATTATCAAAACTTCACCGGCAGCAGTTCAGTTGCTGGAAGCTGCAAAATTGAAAAAAGGTTCAGCTGAGTCAAATAGAGATAAAGTAGGTACTGTAACCTGGGACCAGGTAAAAGTAATTGCTGAAGATAAAATGGCTGATTTGAATGCACATAAAATTGAATCTGCTATGAGAATGATAGCAGGTACAGCAAGAAGTATGGGCTTGGTTGTCAATGGGAATGCTCCTTGGGACGAAGCTGCAAACGCAAATTAATTTATTTATTAACAAGGGAGTTCGCTTAGAACGAACGCTAAAACCTTAATGTT
This sequence comes from Bacteroidia bacterium, assembly GCA_018680275.1. Lineage (GTDB taxonomy): Bacteria > Bacteroidota > Bacteroidia > Chitinophagales > Saprospiraceae > RFSX01. The sequence goes on along the minus strand of JAHHJO010000361.1, from coordinate 11,574 downwards.
CTATGGCTAAATTAGGCAAGAAAAGAAAAAGCGCTGAAGCCAAGGTGGATAAAGACAAATTGTATTTGTTGGATGAAGCCATGTCTTTGGTAAAAGAGGTCAACACAGCAAAATTTGATGCCTCTGTGGATCTGCATATCCGACTTGGTGTTGACCCTAGAAAAGCAGATCAGGCAATCAGGGGTACTGTTTCTCTTCCCAATGGTACTGGTAAAACTAAACGTGTACTGGTTCTCTGTACTCCTGATAAGGAGGAAGAGGCTAGAGCCGCAGGTGCAGATCATGCCGGATTGGATGAATTTATTCAAAAGATTCAACAGGGATGGACTGATATAGATGTTATCATTGCTGCACCCAATGTAATGGGCCAGGTAGGAAAAGTTGGCCGTATTCTCGGTCCACGTGGTTTGATGCCAAACCCCAAGTCCGGTACAGTAACACCAAATATTGCTGCTGCTGTTCAGGATGTAAAGGGAGGTAAAATTGCTTTCAGAGTTGACAAATATGGAATAATCCACAGCTCTATTGGAAGGGTATCATTCACACCCGAAAAACTGTTAGAAAATGCAAAAGAATTGCTTGTAACAATTAACAAGCTAAAGCCTTCTTCTGCAAAAGGAACGTATATGAAATCAATTAGTGTGGCAAGCACTATGAGTCCGGGAATTAAAGTTGACCCGAGGGATATTTAATAATCTATTAAAGTTTAGAAAAATGACACGAGAAGAAAAAACAATGGTCGTCGAAGAACTTAAAAATAAGTTTGCTGACACTTCGTTCTTTTACATCGCGGATTCCTCAGGATTGACTGTTGATCAGATCAATAAATTCCGTGGAATGTGCTACGAAAAAGGCGTTGAAATGCGTGTTGTAAAAAACACATTGATTAGAAAAGCACTTGAAGCAGTGAGTGAGGATAAAGGATATGAAGAATTATATGATTCTTTGAAAGGTCCATCTTCATTGATGTTTGCTGAAATTGCAAATACACCAGCAAAGGTGATCGAAGAATTCAGAAGGAGCTTTGATAAGCCGATCTTAAAAGCGGCTTATATTGATTCAGGTATCTATATAGGTGATGATGCGCTGAAAGATCTTTCTGCATTGAAGTCTAAAGAAGAGTTGGTAGGAGAGATCATCTTGTTGTTGCAGTCCCCTGCGAAAAATGTTATTTCTTCACTTAAGTCAGGTGGTTCAACCATCGCCGGATTGGTGAAAACATTACAGGATAGGGCTGAAAATTAATTTGGCTTCCAAGCTAATCGCATCTTTAATTGATTTATTGATGTAATTATTTAAAATATTTAAAACAAAATTCATGGCAGACTTAAAGTCAATCGCAGATCAGTTAGTAAACTTAACTGTAAAAGAAGTTAACGAATTAGCTGATATCTTGAAAGAGGATTATGGTATTGAACCTGCTGCTGCAGCTGTTGCTGTTGCTGCTGGTCCTGCTGCAGGCGGAGGCGGAGACGCCGGTGCTGCAGAGCAAACTGAATTTACGGTCATGTTGAATTCTGCTGGATCAGCAAAATTGGCAGTCGTAAAAGAAGTGAAAAATCTTTTAGGTCTAGGACTTAAAGATGCAAAAGTACTTGTTGATGGAGCACCTTGTCCATTAAAAGAAGGTGTATCTAAAGATGAAGCAGAATCATTGAAATCTGCTTTAGAAGCTGCTGGAGCTGACGTTGAATTAAAGTAATACGTTCGCACTAGACAGTTAATGATCAAAGCAAGTTTAATTTGCATATAAAGAAAAGGTGGCTTAGTTACTGAATGCAGTAGCTAGGCTAACCCTGTTTATATATTAGACTTTTTTGAGTGTAATATTATTTTTTCAGGTTAAAATTTATGTTTAATGGCTCGAGCTAGCGCAGTTGAAAAAACTTCAGGTAGCAGGCATAATTTTGGTAAAATAAAATTAGCCTCTGAATATCCTGATTTACTCGAAATTCAGATTAAATCATTCAAAGAGTTTTTCCAGTTGGAAACAACTCCTGAAAATCGAGGTAATGAAGGGCTTTTTAATGTATTTCAGGACAATTTCCCAATAACTGACGCACGAAATATCTTCGTACTAGAATTCCTGGATTATTTTATTGATCCACCCCGGTATTCTATAGACGAATGTATGGAGAGAGGATTGACGTATTCTGTTCCGTTAAAGGCAAAATTAAGATTGTCATGTAACGACGAAGAACACGTTGATTTTCAGACTATTGTACAGGATGTATTTTTAGGGAACATACCATATATGACGCCCAAAGGTACTTTCGTAATCAATGGTGCTGAACGTGTTGTTGTATCACAACTTCACAGGTCTCCAGGTGTGTTTTTTAGCCTGAATTTCCACCCCAATGGTTCCAAGATATATTCTGCCAGGGTAATCCCTTTCAAAGGGGCCTGGATGGAATTTACGACGGATATCAATAATGTCATGTATGCATATATCGACAGGAAGAAGAAATTTCCTGTCACAACTCTATTGCGTGCTATCGGGTACGATTCCGATAAAGATATTCTTGAAATATTTGGACTTTCAGAAGAAATTAAGGCCGATAAAAGGTCTTTGAAAAAAGCGATCGGCCGTAAACTTGCTGCCAGGGTTCTTAAAAAATGGAATGAAGATTTCGTAGATGAAGATACGGGTGAGGTTGTAACTATCGAGCGAAATGAGATCATTCTTGAAAGAGATGATACGCTTGATGAAGAGAACATTCAGCTTATCCTGGATTCTTCAGTAGAATCTATTATCCTTCAAAAAGCAAAAGAAGGTGATGATGCTAAAGACTTCAGTATCATTTATCAGACGCTTCAGAAAGACCCTTCAAGTTCTGAACTTGAAGCCGTTACACAAATATACCGACAACTAAGAGGTACAGATCCACCTGACGAAGAAACAGCAAGAGGGATCATCGATAAATTGTTTTTCTCCGATAAGAGATATAACCTTGGAGAAGTAGGTCGATACAAGATCAACAGGAAACTGGAACTTGATATTGATTTGAAAACGCTCGTGCTTACCAAGGATGATATCATCGAGATCATTAAATACATCGTTGATCTTATCAACCAACGCGCTGAACTTGACGATATTGACCACCTGAGTAACAGGAGAGTAAGAACAGTTGGAGAACAATTGTATTCGCAGTTTGGTGTTGGACTGGCAAGAATGGCCAGGACAATTCGCGAAAGAATGAATGTAAGGGATAACGAGGTATTTACCCCGATTGACCTGATCAATGCAAGAACACTATCATCAGTGATCAATTCATTCTTCGGAACCAGCCAATTATCACAATTCCTCGATCAGACGAACCCGCTTTCAGAGATCACTCATAAAAGAAGGATTTCAGCTTTAGGACCTGGAGGACTTTCCAGGGAACGTGCAGGTTTCGAAGTAAGGGACGTTCATTACTCACATTATGGTCGTCTTTGTACAATTGAAACGCCGGAAGGACCGAATATTGGTCTTATCTCGACGCTTTGTGTACATGCCAAAGTGAATAAGATGGGATTCCTCGAAACGCCTTACCGAAAGGTTAACAAGGGTGTCGTTGATCTCAAATCAAGGATTGAATATCTGAGTGCAGAAGGAGAAGATTACAAAAAAATAGCACAGGCGAATGCCCCTTTAAATGAAAAAGGTGCTTTCGTTATTGACAGGATAAAGTGCAGGGAGCATGGTGACTTCCCGGTACTTGGACCGAAAGAAATTGAATACATGGACGTTGCACCAAACCAGATTGTTGGTGTATCAGCTTCCTTGATTCCATTCCTTGAGAACGATGATGCCAACAGGGCCCTGATGGGATCCAACATGCAACGGCAGGCAGTACCACTGGTAAGGCCTAAAGCTCCTATTGTTGGTACCGGAATTGAAAGTAAGGTAGCAGAAGATTCCAGGATTCTTATCAATGCTGAAGGTAAAGGAAAAGTGCAGTATGTTGATGCAGAGAAAATTGTCATCGAATACGACAGATCAAAAAACGACGAACTTGTTTCTTTTGAAAGTAATGTCAAAACATATAATCTGACTAAGTTCAAGCGAACAAACCAGGGTACCACCATCAACCTGAAACCAATTGTAAAGAAAGGTGACAGGGTGGTCAAAGGGACGCTCTTGAGTGATGGTTATGCAACCGAGAAAGGAGAACTGGCACTTGGACAGAATCTCCTTGTATCTTTCATGCCATGGAAAGGATACAATTTTGAGGACGCCATTGTACTTTCAGAACGTGTTGTACGTGAGGATGTATTTACATCTATTCATATCGTTAGCTACGAGCTTGAAGTTCGGGATACCAAACTTGGTGAGGAAGAACTGACAAATGATATTCCAAATGTGAGTGAAGAAGCTACCAAAGATCTTGATGAAAATGGTGTCATCAGGCTTGGTGCGTGGGTGAAGGAAGGAGATATCCTTATTGGAAAGATCACACCAAAAGGTGAATCGGATCCAACACCGGAAGAAAAACTCCTGAGAGCGATCTTCGGAGATAAAGCAGGTGACGTAAAAGATGCTTCATTGAAGGCACCTCCAAGTACGAAAGGTATCATTATTGATAAAAAATTATTCGCTAGGGCGAAAAAGGATAAATTCCAGAAAGTTCAGGAAAAAGAATTGCTGTCAAAACTGGAAGATTCTCATGCAGTAGCTCTGAATGAATTAAGGACGACCCTCATTGATAAATTACTCTTCTTACTGAAAGGAAAAGTTTCTGCTGGTGTCAAGAGTATTTATAATGAAGAGCTGGTTGGAAAAGGATCCAAATTCACGACGAAGGTTCTGAAAGACCTTGATTACAGCCAGGTTGATTATTCCAACTGGTCGAATGAAAATTCTACCAACAAATTGATTTCGAGCCTGTTGCATAATTACAGCATCAAGGTGAATGAAGAAGTTGGACGTTATAAGAGAGAGAAATTTAATATCAGTATCGGGGACGAGTTGCCTGCAGGTGTATTGAAACTGGCCAAGGTTTATCTTGCTAAAAAGAGAAAACTGAAAGTAGGTGATAAACTTGCCGGACGTCACGGAAATAAAGGTATTGTATCAAGAATCGTAAGACAGGAAGATATGCCATTCCTTGAGGATGGAACTCCTGTGGATATCGTTCTTAACCCCTTGGGTGTACCATCAAGGATGAATCTTGGACAGATTTTCGAAACGGTTCTGGGATGGGCTGGTCAGAAGATCGGAATGAAGTTCGCAACACCAATTTTCGATGGAGCTAGCCTTGATGAAATTGATGAATACATCAAAAAAGCAGAACTGCCTGGTCTCGGTCAAACATACTTGTATGATGGAGAAACTGGAGACAGGTTCCACCAGGAAGCTACTGTGGGAATTATCTACATGTTGAAACTGTCTCACATGGTGGATGATAAGATGCATGCAAGATCAATTGGTCCTTATTCTTTGATTACTCAGCAACCTCTTGGTGGTAAAGCCCAGTTTGGAGGTCAGAGATTTGGAGAAATGGAAGTATGGGCACTTGAAGCCTTTGGAGCATCAAGTATCCTGCAGGAATTGCTAACCATCAAGTCCGATGACATTATCGGAAGAGCTAAAGCTTATGAAGCAATCGTTAAAGGTGAAAACCTTCCGACGCCAGGAATTCCGGAATCATTCAATGTATTGGTTCATGAATTAAGAGGACTAGCGCTTGATGTAAAATTTGATTAATCTTAAAATCTAAGATAAATGCCATTTAAAAGGAATAACACACAAAGTACCGATAGCTTTAATTCGATTACGATCAGCCTGACTTCTCCCGATGAGATTCTTGAAAGATCATATGGAGAAGTTTTAAAGCCGGAAACAATCAACTACAGGACATACAAACCTGAAAGAGACGGTTTGTTTTGCGAAAGGATTTTCGGACCTGTGAAAGATTATGAATGTTATTGCGGGAAATATAAAAGGATCAGGTATAAAGGTATAGTTTGTGACAGATGTGGCGTGGAAGTTACTGAGAAGAAGGTCCGAAGGGAAAGAATGGGTCATATCAAACTGGTTGTGCCCGTTGTGCATATCTGGTTCTTTAAATCTCTTCCTAATAAAATTGGATATCTTCTGGGGATTTCTTCCAAAAAACTTGAATCCATCATCTATTATGAAAGATATGTAGTCATTCAACCAGGTGTGAAAGAAGGTGAGATAGAGATGAAAGAATTATATACCGAAGAGGAATATTTCGAGATTCTTGATACTCTGCCTCAGGACAACCAGATGCTGGATGATACCGATCCACAGAAGTTTATTGCAAAAATGGGTGCTGAAGCCGTAAAAGAACTTTTGGAACGGTTAAAACTTGATGAACTTTCCTACCAGTTGAGACACCAGGCAGCAACAGAGACTTCACAACAAAGAAAGTCTGAAGCTTTGAAAAGGCTTAGAGTTGTTGAGGCTTTCAGAGATGGACAGACAAGAATAGAAAACAAGCCTGAATGGGCTATTATAGAATACCTTCCGATTATTCCACCGGAACTAAGGCCATTGGTACCATTGGATGGTGGACGATTTGCCAGTTCTGATCTTAATGACCTTTACAGGAGGGTGATTATCAGGAATAACAGGCTGAAAAGACTCCTTGAGATCAAAGCCCCTGAAGTAATTCTCAGGAATGAAAAGAGGATGTTGCAGGAAGCAGTAGATTCTCTTTTTGATAATTCAAGAAAATCCAATGCCGTAAAGGCTGAAGGAGGGCGATCTCTAAAGTCATTAAGTGATATCCTGAAAGGTAAGCAAGGACGTTTCCGACAAAATCTTCTTGGTAAAAGGGTTGATTACTCCGGACGTTCTGTTATTGTTGTAGGTCCGAATCTACATCTACATGAATGTGGACTTCCAAAAGGAATGGCCGCTGAATTGTTCAAGCCATTCGTGATCAGGAAATTGATTGAAAGAGGAATTGTCAAGACGGTAAAATCTGCTAAGAAACTGGTTGACCGGAAAGATAATGTCATTTGGGAAATCCTTGAGAATGTACTAAAAGGACATCCGGTCCTTCTGAATCGGGCTCCTACATTACACAGACTTTCTATCCAGGCTTTCCAGCCGAAACTGGTCGAAGGAAAAGCAATACAGTTACATCCATTGGTTACCGGTGCATTTAACGCCGACTTTGATGGTGACCAGATGGCCGTTCACGTGCCATTAAGCCAGGGTGCTATACTGGAAGCCCAGGTATTGATGTTGTCTTCACATAACATTCTGAACCCCCAGAACGGATCGCCAGTCGCACTGCCGTCTCAGGATATGGTTCTTGGACTTTATTACCTTACAAAAGAACATCCTGAATTGGCTGTTGGAAAGAATGGTAAAGATCATATCTTTTATTCTCCTGAAGAGGTAATGATTGCCTACAATGAAGGAAAACTTGATCTCCATAAAGGAATCAAGGTCAGAGCTGAAATAGAGGATGAAGAAGGAAACTTTGTAAAAGGACTGGTTGATACAACGGTTGGAAGAGTTTTATTCAACCAGAAAAAACCTGAAGGTGTCCCTTATATTAATACGCTATTGACCAAGAAAAATCTGAAAAATGTAATTTCTGATATAATTACACGAACAGATCTTCCTACGACAGCAACGTTCCTGGATGAAATCAAGGAAATGGGATTCTACTGGTCTTTCAAAGCTGGATTATCGTTTAACCTTGGTGACTTGATTAATCCGACGATCAAGGAAAAAACGCTTATTGAAGCTGGTGAAGAAGTTGAAGAGGTTTGGGAAAACTATAATATGGGTCTTATTACTCCTAATGAGCGGTATAATCAGGTTATTGACAAGTGGACTTATGCCGATAATAAGATTACCGAGAACCTTATGAAGGAGTTGCAGGAAGATAAGGCCGGATTTAATTCTGTATATATGATGCTTGACTCTGGAGCAAGGGGTTCTAAGCAGCAGATCAAGCAGTTATGCGGATTAAGAGGACTGATGGCCAAACCAAGAAAATCAGGAGATACGGGAGGTGCAATTATCGAGAATCCGATCCTTTCCAACTTCCTTGAAGGATTATCTGTACAGGATTACTTTATATCTACTCACGGTGCTCGTAAAGGTCTTGCCGATACAGCCCTGAAAACAGCAGATGCAGGATACCTGACAAGAAGATTGGTAGATGTATCCCAGGATGTAATTATCATGGATGAGGATTGTGATACGCTCAGAGGTATCGCAATGACTGCATTCGTTGAAAACGATAAGATCGTTGAATCTCTTGCTTCGAAAATTGAAGGAAGATATGTGTTGAATGATGTCTACCACCCTGAAACAGAAGAGTTGCTACTTGAAGCTGGTGAATACATCGACAAGAAAATAGCAGAGAAGATCGATAATTCAGGTATAGAAGAACTTAAGATCAGATCTGTGCTGACTTGTGAAACAAAGCTAGGTGTATGTTCCAAATGTTATGGTAAAAACCTTGCAACAAACAGGATAGCGGAAAAAGGAGATGCTGTAGGTATTATAGCTGCACAAAGTATTGGAGAACCAGGTACACAGTTGACACTTCGTACATTCCACGTGGGAGGTATTGCATCTGTATCGAAAGCTGAATCAGAAATCATTTCCAAACAGGATGGCGTCCTTGAATTTGACAATGTAACGGCCACAACTTTCGAAGAGAGTGGTGTGAAATCAAGAGTTGTTATATCAAGGTCAGGAGAGATCAGGTTGATCGATCCGGATACTGGTAAACTTCTTACAACATTCTATATTCAATATGGATCTAACCTGCATGTGAAAAATAAGCAAAAGGTTAAGAAAGGAGATTTGATTTGTCAGTGGGATCCTTTTAATGCTGTGATCATTTCAGAATATAAAGGTATTGTCAGATTTGATGGTTTGGAAGAAGGTGTTTCTTTCAGAAAGGAAAGAGACGATCAGACTGGAAACGAGGATTTAGTGATCATTGAATCAAAGAATAAAAAGATAATTCCAATTGTAAAGGTCATTTCAGCAGCAGGAAAAGAAATGAAATCCTATACGATGCCTGTAGGCGCATACCTGACAGTACAGAATGGCATGGAAGTGACTTCTGGTCAGAAACTTGCGAAGATTCCAAGAAAACAGGGACAAATACAGGATATTACCGGTGGTCTTCCACGAGTAACCGAATTGTTTGAGGCAAGGAATCCGTCAAATCCAGCTGTAACTTCTGAAATTGATGGTATTGTAAGCTTTGGTAAAGTGAAGAGAGGAAACCAGGAAGTATTCGTTTTCGATGAGAAAACAAACCAAAGAAGAAAATACCTGATCAAGAAAGGAAAATTAATGCTTGTACAGGATGGTGACTTTGTAAGGGCCGGTACAAAATTGTCCGATGGAGCAACTTCTCCATTCGATATTATGAATATCAAAGGACCTTTTGCAGTACAGCAGTATCTTGTAAACGGAATCCAGGAAGTATATAGATCACAGGGAATTGGAATCAACGATAAGCACATCGAAGTGATCGCAAGACAAATGATGCGACGCGTTGAGATACAAGATCCGGGAGATACGCACTTCCTTGAAGGAGAAGCAGTTGAAAAATTTTCTTTTTATGCAGGGAATGACTGGATATTTGATAAAAAGTTCGTTGAAGATGGTGGCGGATCATCCAAAATGAAACCGGGTCAATTGGTTTCTTTAAGACAGCTAAGAGAAGAAAACTCTTACCTGAAAAGAAATGATCTGAAAACGGTTACATTCAGGGATGCAATTCCTGCAACCTCCAAGCCATTACTTCAGGGTATTACCAAGTCATCACTGGGTACAGTCAGCTGGATTTCAGCGGCTTCGTTCCAGGAAACAACCAAGGTGTTGAGTACCGCAGCGATAGGTGGAAAACGAGATGAACTTAATGGTCTGAAAGAGAATGTTATTTCCGGAAAAAGAATTCCGGCAGGAACTGGCTTAAAGGATTTCACGGATTTGATCGTTACAGTAAATGAACCGGAAATTGAAATTGAAGAAGAAGTAGTTGAAGAACCGGCTGAATAAATACAGTTTTTAAAGACAATTTATGATAAACAAATCCTGGCAGATTAATTCTGTCAGGATTTTGTTTTTTGAAGGTAGTTTATAATGTATTTTCCAATTGTATCAAATTCGAGATTTACCTTATCACCAGCTTTGAGAAATTGGAAATTGGTATATTGATAAGTGTAGGGAATAATGGCTACACTTAAGTTGTCTTCTGTCAATCCTGCCACTGTCAAGCTGATTCCATTAATACACACTGAACCTTTTTCTACAAGATAAAACCCATATTTGGAAGGAAACCCAACAGTATATATCCAGCTACCATCTTTGTCTTCAATGCTTAATACTTCACCCTGGCAATCAACATGACCCTGGACAAGGTGTCCGTCAATACGTGTTGTAGGCAGCATGGATCTTTCTAGATTTATTGAATCTCCTATTTCAACACTCGATAGATTACTCCGTGATAAAGTTTCATCGATAGCCTGTACTTTATACGTTCTGCCCTCCATCGAAACAATGGTCAGGCAAACGCCATTATGGCTTATACTCTGATCGATGTACAGCTCATCAGCTAACTGGTGTTCTATTGTAAAAGTCTTGTTTGTTCCTTCTTCTGAAATGGCCACAACTTTACCCATGGCCTCAACTATTCCACTAAACATTATCTAAAGATTTGAATGTGACCGTTTAATATATCAGATTCACTTACCTGGCCATCATTTGAAATTGAAAATATTTTACACACGTAATAATATACACCTTCGTCCACTTTGTTTCCTGATAAGTCTTCACCACTCCAGTTAATAGACGAATCGGATGTTTCAAATACAAGGTTACCCCACCTGTTAAATACCTTTATTTCAATTGAATGCACAAACTTGTTCTCAATGGGTACAAACAAATCATTTGCATTATCATTATTTGGTGTAAAAGTGTTGGGTAATCTGTATATGGGGCAATTATCGACGCATACTATATTGCTTAACGGGCCTTCATTTCCTAAGGAATCTATACTGGAGATGGCATAACAGCCGTTTATTCCAATTTCAGGTACATGTTGAAATAGATTGATAGCATTGTCCTCTGTGCTTCCTATCCATTCAAGTTCATTGTTTGTGTTATTGGAATAGTAAATATTATAGGATACCAGGTCTCCACTGTTGGTGCAGGCAAATTTTACAGAACTCCAGCTCAGTGTATTGACAAGGTCGATAATTTCGCTTCCTTCCGACAATTCATCACATGGGTTATCAATGGCCAATTCAGGAGCACACGGACCTACAGTATCTATTGGTGTCCCACACACTTCCTGTGACAGGTTGATTAAGGGTGCAGGCGTATTATTCAGACCATAAGTACCTGTGGATTCAATATAGTAACAATAATCCCTGTCATTCTCAACTTCAAAATCTGTAAATGAGTTATCCTTTGTGAAATCCAGGTAAAAGTATGATCCACCATCACTTTTATAGATTGAATATTCATAATTTTCCCAAGGCACATTTTCAGACCATGCTAAGCGGTTTTGATTATCTGAAGATATGATATCAAGGAAAACAGAACTCGCAGAAAGAGACGAATCATAAAAGCTG
>JAHHJO010000358.1:0-4447 GCA_018680275.1 Bacteroidia bacterium | reverse complement strand
GTCGAGTACGACAGTGCTCGAAGAGAAGGAACCGCGAAAGCGTGTGGGTAGGCATATTCCCTATTGAAGTAAATGCAAAAAGAAAATCCCCATACATCGACGAAATGTATGAGGAAGCCTTATTCTACTGACGCTATGGTCAGTATATGATCGCAGCCCGTAGGATGAACGAGTGATTCCGATAAAGTCGGATGAAGTACGACAGTGCTTCAAAGGAGAGAACCGCGAAAGCGGGAGGGCAAGCGTTCGAATCCCCGCTTAGGTATATGCAAAAAAAATACCCCCACGTTGACGAAACATGAGGGTAAAGCCTTATTCAATAAGCAGCCCGTAGGGGATTCGAACCCCTGCTACCAGGATGAAAACCTGGCGTCCTAACCCCTAGACGAACGGGCCAATATGTTTAAAAAATCGCTTGACATTTAAAGCGACCGCAAATATATAAATTTTCAACATTCATTTACAAGCAAAATGTGTTCCCTTTTTAAATTTTCCTTTAGTCCTTAATAATGATAGAGCTTTCTACCTGCCCATTATTACCTCTCAAAGTCAAAATGTATGACCCTGGGGCTATAGAAATCTCAATATTGGCAGAATCTCCTTGGACAGCTTGAGTATGTACTCTTCTACCCAACATATCTGTAATACTTAATTGGTCAAATGACTGATTTTCCCATTCTACCGTGAAACGGGATCTTATCGGGTTAGGGTAAATCCTGATTTCAGAATTAATGAATTCTTCCTCTTCAGCAGCGAGTGATACCGGGATGACTTCAAAACCATCTATGGCAGCTTCTACAAGATTGCCTGAATCAGCCTGGTCTGATACTTCAAATATAACCCTGAATGGCTGATCATAATTCAGTGGGTAATCTTCGAGCCTGATTTGAACTGGTTCTGTCCAATTGAAGGTGTTTTCAAAATATTGGTCAATAATATATGTCTGTATGCCATTTGTAATCTTAACAAATAAAGTATCGTTGGTCGGTCCTCCACTACTTGCAGTATAAAACCAGACTGAATATTCTAGCGTTGGGGAATATGGCCCGGTGTAAAGTATCTCAGGTGAAGTTAAAATGGTGATACCGTCATCTACATCATCTTCTCCTGCAGTTCCTCCTCCATTTCCGGTTTGATAGCATTGAGAACCAAGATCTTCCTCCAGGTCTCGATTAGGGTTCGCATACAGATTTCCTTCTGGTCCTACTGTACCAATGGGGATACCTCTTTCCCAGACCCCTTTTGTTGCATCTCCTGAGACTGTCCATCCGTAATCAAAAACAAAGTCATCTTCATAACCTTCATAGAGTTCTATTACAAGTGTCGCTTTATCTTCAGGGTTGTATAGAATATTGGTTTTATATCGATATCCCCATTTCCCGGCAACAATTTCATAGTCTTTGTTTTGCATGACCAGGTTTAGTATTCCTGTGCTATCAACCATAAAGACCTCGGAAGTCAATTGATCGAGATCAAGAATGATAACTTGTCCGCCAGCAATATTTTGTTGAGTCACACCATCGACTATGCTCAGTTCTACAGGAATCTCAGTGTAAGCTGTCATTTCGACATCCTGAATGGTGACTACACCATGTTCCAGGGTGACTTTAAGTTCTTCAGGTATATAATCGGGATGTGAATATCTGACTGTATACAACCCATCTGTTGCAATGCCCGATTTATAATTACCGGTCGCATCTGTCTCACCATCATTCAGCTGATCTGCGATTATTTCAACAGTGACTCCATTTATTGGCAAGCCTGTTTCTATATCCGTGACCAAGCCTTCCAGGTAACAAGCCCGTTCATATTTCGGCTGCAAAACAAAAAGTCCATTTGAGCGGTCGCTTGCCAGAATCAATCCTGAAGGTAAGAATGGATATGCTCCCCAACATCCTTCGAATCCACCATCGGGGCCGCTATAAGTGTCATAAGATCCAACTTTTATGGGATTATCGGGTTTATTTGCGTCTACGACTACAATACCATCTGTGTACCATGAAGTTACCAGGAAGCCATTATGATAATGGGCATTATGTGGAATAACGCCTCTTCCTTCCGTTTCCAAAGGTCGGTAACTGTCAATAAGTTTAATATCGTTTATATCAGAAATGTCAAATGCATCTACATAGGCATTACCTCTTTCATCAGTTGTAAAGACATAATTACCATCATCAGAAGGCCAGGCGTTATGTGTAAAATCAAAAGAAGTAGGTGTACTGTTAATAAAGACAGGATTGGCTTTATCTGTCACATCATAAATCCCTAATTCACCTTCATAGAGTTCTGATGCGTACATAATATTATTTCTTACAAATAAATCATGAGCGTAGGCCCGTGTTTGAGAACCTACATGTACTGGGTTCCATGGATCCTCATTGAGGTCAAGGATTATAGCTCCCCGGTCATCCCTGCTTGACATGACATTAGGTCCGGCGAGATAAGCATATCCGTTTTCATCAATATAAATATTATGCGCCTGTCGTAGTCTGGATATTTCAGTACCTACTGTAAGATCCGGGCGCCAGAATTTATGTCTTATCGAGTCTTCCAGAGTTGTAAGGTCTACAATTAAAAGACCATCTCCACCAGCATCGGTAGTCACATAGAGATGCTCGTTCCAGGTTTTCATATCTCTCCATGTCGAATATGTACCCTCCACTCTTACAACTTGCCTTGGATTGGCAGGATCAGATAAATTATAGATATAAGTGGCATCAACAGAACCGATGATGGCATATTCAATGCCTTCGGGAGAAACATATCCCCATACATCATTGCCGGTTTCAAGGATGCTGGTAGTAGAAACCAGATCAATGTTAAGATTTTCCTGGGCCTTGATATTAAAACACACAAATGCAAGGAAAATGAATCCAAGTACAATTCTCATCTAAAAATAAATTTTGCCGAAAATACAATCTTATAAGCTGAAAATAAACCCCCTTGATAATGTAAAGAAGACATTAAACCTTATTCTCCTTAATCATTGTGGTCAGTCTTGAAACACATATCAATTCGTCTTGTTCATTACGAATCTCAATATTCCAGACATGCATTCTTCTGCCAATCCTGACAGGGGTGACTTTTCCAGATACGAGACCGCTTCTTGCTGATTTAAGGTGATTGGCATTGATCTCAATCCCGACGACGCCGTAGCGAACAACATCATCCAGTTGCAGCAATGAAGCCACTGAACCTATCGTTTCTGCTAAAGCGACAGAAGCACCACCATGAAGGAGACCCATTGGTTGTACAGTTCTTTTATCGACCGGCATTGTGGCGACAAGATAGTTTTCCCCGATTTCTGTAAACCTGATATCAAGATGTTCAACCAGGGTATTTGTCCTGAAAGTGTTCAAACCTTCTACTGTTGGATTATTTTTCCAGATCATTTATTATGCTTCTATGTTATTTTGGATGAAAGATATGATTTCGTCATGGTTTTCGGGATGGAATCGTCGACCATCATTATATTTCCTCAACCATGTTAATTGTCTTTTTGCATACCTCCTCGTATTCTTCTGTATTTCATTAATTGCTTCTTCCAAACTCAAAATTCCGTCAAAATGCTGAAATAATTCCTTATATCCCACGGTCTGTAATGCTTTAAGTGACCTGTGAGGATACAGAGCACGGACCTCTTTAGTGAGTCCTTCATCTATCATATCAAGAACCCGTTGATTAATGATGTCATACAATTCTTCACGATCCCTTTCGAGAACAATCTTGATGATTTTGTATTCATGCTTCTTCTTGTTGCCATTCAGGAATGAGCTGAATGCCTTCCCCGTATGGCGATAAATACTCAATGCCCTGATTAATCTGTGCGGGTTATTCGTATCAACAATTTCATGGTATGAAGGGTCTTTTTCTTTTAATTCATCTCTCAAGGTTTGGATACCATATTTATTCAGATCTGCAGTCAATTCAGCGATAATATGCTTTGGAACATCAGGAAATGTATTCAATCCTTCACATACTGCTTTGATATACAGTCCTGTACCTCCACTCAGAATACAAAATTGATTGTCTTCAAATATATTTCTGATAATGGCATCGGCTTCTTTTTCAAAGATCCCTGCATTGTATTCATCCTGGATAGAAATATGATCGACCAGTTTCATCATTGATGCACTGATCTCCTGTGCTGATGGTTTAGCAGTCCCGATATTCATTTCCTTATAAACCTGTCTCGAATCTGCAGATATAACGGGGCATTCAAAATGCTTGCTGAGTTTAAAAGTCAGGGATGTTTTGCCTACAGCTGTAGGACCTGAGATGACAATCAAATATTTTTTTTCCTGCCTGACGTTTGCCATATTTGATGCACTATCTTGAAGTGTTAAATTTAAACCTGATTTATGCTCAATTTAAAGAATGTAAAAATAGCCTTATTAGTTCAAGTGTCGTGTTTGTTTTTTGCTTGTTCAAATGGTTCAGACAAACC
>JAHHJO010000517.1:0-26508 GCA_018680275.1 Bacteroidia bacterium | reverse complement strand
CCCTATATCTCATAGTTCTTTTATCTCTTTTTCACGGTGTGTCATTAAAGAGAATGCTCCCCTTTTCAATTATTATTTATTATTATCAATTGAAAATATACATTATATATTTTCCTAATATGTTTTCATATCTTTAATCATTCATAATTCATACTTTTGCAATCTATGAGTCAGGTAACATATACAGAAGCGAACATAAAATCACTGGACTGGAAAGAACATATCCGCCTCAGGCCAGGGATGTATATAGGTAAATTGGGAGATGGGTCCACACAGGATGATGGTATATATGTACTATTGAAGGAAGTGCTGGATAATTGTATTGATGAATACGTGATGGGACATGGCAAACAGATCGAAATCAAGATCGAAGATGGTCTTGTCAGTGTCCGTGATTATGGCAGAGGTATTCCACTTGGCAAAGTTGTGGATTGTGTTTCCAAAATAAATACGGGTGGTAAATATGACTCCAAAGCCTTCAAGAAATCCGTGGGATTGAATGGTGTGGGTACAAAGGCAGTCAATGCATTGTCCAAATATTTCAAAGTATCTGCATTCAGAGATGGAAAATCGAAAGAAGCTAATTTTGAACTCGGAAATCTTGTAACTCAAAGCAGGATCTCAAAATCGAAAGAAACTTCAGGAACCCTGATTGAATTCAGACCCGATCCTGAGATTTTTAAAAATTTCAAATTCAGGGATGAATTTATTGAAGATCGCCTTTGGGATTATGCATACCTGAATGCCGGACTCAAGATCATTTATAACGGGAAGACATTTATGAGCCGAAATGGCTTACTCGATCTGTTGAACAACAATACGGACGAAAGTACCCTGCGATATCCAATTATCCACCTCAAAGGTGAGGATATCGAAATGGCATTGACTCACGGTTCACAATATGGAGAAGAGTATTATTCTTTTGTCAACGGACAGAATACAACCCAGGGTGGAACGCACCTGGCTGCATTCAGAGAGGCCATTGTAAAAACTGTAAGAGAATTCTATAACAAGAACTTTGATGCAAGAGACATTCAGACTTCAATCATTGGAGCGATAAGTGTACGAGTGGAGGAACCTGTTTTTGAATCACAGACAAAAACAAAACTTGGCTCACTGAAGATGGCACCTGATGGTCCTACTGTCAGATTGTTTATTGTTGACTTCGTAAAACAATATCTGGATAACTTCCTGCACAAAAACAAAACACATGCTGAAGCTATTCTCAAACGAATCCAGCAAAGTGAAAAAGAAAGAAAGGAAATTGCTGGCATCAAAAAACTGGCTAACCAGAGAGCTAAGAAAGCCAACATTCACAACAAAAAGCTCAGGGATTGCAAGGTCCATTATAATGATAAAAAAAGAGGCAATGATGAACGAAAGATTGCCACAACAATATTTATTACGGAAGGTGATTCAGCCAGTGGTTCGATTACAAAAGCAAGGGATGTACAAACTCAGGCCGTATTCAGTTTACGCGGTAAACCTCTTAATAGTTATGGTCAGACCAAAAAGATCGTTTACGAAAATGAAGAGTTGAACCTTCTGCAACATGCATTGAATATTGAAGATGGGCTGGAAGGATTGCGATTCAACAGGGTGGTTATTGCAACAGATGCCGATGTTGATGGAATGCACATACGACTTCTATTATTGACTTTCTTTCTTCAATTCTTCCCTGATCTGGTTCGGGAAGGACATCTTTATATCCTTGAAACACCGCTATTCAGGGTTAGAGACAAACAAAAGACCTTCTATTGTTACTCCGAAAAGGAGAAGCAGGAAGCAATTGGTAAATTACGTGGTAAACCAGAAATCACCAGATTTAAAGGATTAGGTGAAATATCACCTAATGAATTCGAAGGTTTCATTGGTGAAGACATCAAACTGGAACCTGTCATCCTTAAACATAGTACACATATTGCTGATTTATTAAAATACTACATGGGGAAAAACACCATGGACAGGCAGGAATTCATCATTGATAATCTGAAGGTCGAGCTTGATAATCTTGATAAAAATGAGATTATGGATCTGGGAGAAGAATCAGCATCAGTGGAAAATAAAAGTAAGGTTCCTACAAAATAATTTCTTTTCCTGCCAACACATTCTGATTTCATAACGTCTTTTGTATTGAATCAAAAGAATAAAAGTTATGAAAAAGATTATGTCAATATTCAATCCTTTTTTTGTTGCCGGCTTGATGGCTGTGTTATTGTTCAGCTCATGCCTGAAGGATGAATGTGATGAAACCCGGGTATTTATCGAATATACACCGGTATATGTTCAACCAGAACAGTTCAGAATACCCGTTGAAACCCAGTCTCCTCGTGAAATGATTGAGACCGGTAAGATCTATTTTTACAATGACATGATATTTATCAACGAGAAATATGAAGGTGTTCATATCATTGATAATTCAGACCCTTTTAATCCTGTCGTCACAGCTTTTATGAGTATCCCAGGGAATATTGATGTCGCCATCCAGGGTAACCTGATGTATGCAGACAGCTATGTAGATCTTTTAACAATTGATATCAGTAATATCAATAGTCCTGAAGTGTTATCCAGGGACGAAGAAGTCTTCAAATTATATGAACACCATCAGAACCTTGGTTACTTCATTTATAGCAGGGCCACTGAAAGAAAACTAGAAGTTGAGTGTGCTGATCCCAACTTCGGAGACGATGTATTTTGGCGCGGAGGTGGCATATTTGTTCTGGAAGATGCCATAGATGTTGCTGTACCTTCAGGAAATGCCGGTGCTGTTTCACCCACAGGTGTTGGTGGATCATTTGCCAGATTTGCGCTCCGATTTGGACATCTGTATGTCCTGAATAATAATGAACTGGTAGCGTATAGCCTGAGTACACCTGAAACTCCGGTCAAAACTGAAACAACCTATGTAACCTGGGGGAATATTGAAACATTGTTCTCATATAAAAACTATCTTTTCATTGGCTCATCAAACGGAATGTATATCTACGATGCCAGTGAGCCTTCTACCCCATCCTATGTATCTGAATTCAGACATGCCACAGCATGTGATCCTGTATTTGTCAAGGATGATATCGCTTATGTGACACTTCGTGATGGTACAAGATGTGAATCATTTACAAATCAACTGGATGTACTGGATGTAAGTAATGTATTCAACCCGGTACTGATTGCTTCGTATGAGATGGATAATCCACATGGATTGTCGGTGACAGATGATCACCTCTATCTCTGTGAAGGAGATTTCGGATTGAAAGTGTTTGAAACAAAAGACTTGACAAAGATCGATCAAAACAGGATTGAACATCTGAGCAATATCAGTGCTGTTGATGCCATATCATTAAGCAATGAACATTTATTGATCATTGGAAAAGATGGTTTGTATCAATTCGATAGCAGCGATCCGGGAGATCTTGATGAAATCAGTTTCATAAGCGTAACAAAATAGGACTATGAATTACAGAAATATATTAATCAGTTTCCTATTGTGTGTTTTGTGTTCAGTTCAGATACAAGCACAGGAAAAAGATACCGATCTCAGCAAGCATGTTATCGTCTACCTTAATGATGGCAGCCAGGTAGAAGGAGATATTATTAACTGGATGCCGGGTTATATCATTGAGATAAAAACAGCATGGTCTGATAATGTTACATTCAGACAGGAGGATATCAAGAAGGTCATTCAGAAGAGTACTTTGAAACAAAAACATATTGTTCCGTATAATTTTAAAGAGAAGGGACTCAACTATTCTCTGAAATGGCAAATGATTACCGGCAATGCAGGTTCCCGGGCAAATTCTGTAAATGGTATTGGATTTTCAGTCAGCGCAGGACACCGATTTAATCGGTTCATCAGCCTGGGCGGTGGAATGGGCTGGGACCAGTATGTTTGGAATTCAGGTGAAAAACTTATTCCGTTCTTTGCTGAATTTAGTGGGTTTGCTCATCAGAGTCAAACATCCCTGATGTACAACCTCCAGCTTGGATACAGTCTTGCATTGAAAGATGAGGACTACCTCATTTCCCATGCAAGAGGAGGCATTATGGTATATCCATCAATTGGTCTGCGTTTTGGCCGAAATGAAAATATTAAATACACTTTTGATATCGGGTATAAATTTCAAAAAGCAGAATTTCACTATGATGATGTATGGGAATGGGGACGCAGGTCAGAGCAAAACTTACTTTACAAGAGACTTACTTTGAGATTTGGTCTATTATTGCAGTAAAGAAACCTTCTAAAGTTTTATTGTGAACCAGACGATACAGAAAGATATTCTGCAATGGAAAGCTATCCTCGAGTCCTGTCGAAAAAATGAACGGCAAGCCCAGGAGAAATTGTATCGGCATTTCTTCCCGATAATGGAAAGAATGGTTTTAAGACACACCCAGGATGAAGACCAGATCATAGATATACTCAATGACGGTTTCCTTAGGGTTTTTCAAAAAATTGAGAAATATGAATTCAAAGGTTCACTTGAAGGATGGATTAGGAAGATCATGTATCACAGCATTAGTAACTATTTCAGAAAATATAAAAACGACCTGAAGTTCCTGATCTATGAGGAAAAAGACAAAGAAGTGTCCCCGGAATCAGAGCACAGCCTTTATTACCAGGATCTGTTAAAACTGGTCGATACACTTCCCGAAAAGCATATGAAGGTATTTCACCTGTATGCGATTGAGGGATATGAACATTCAGAAATCAGTAAAAGACTGGAAATGAATCCAAATACCTGCAGATGGTACCTGGCCCAGGCCAGGAAACTACTCCAGGAAGCATATAATAAGAAGTATTTAAAAAATTATAATGAAGCAGGATAATACACATGGACGAATTGACAGGGGCTGGGATAAAATGGTGCTGACCCTGGATGAAAAAATGCCTGTCAGGCAAGAAAAGGACAGGAGGTTTTTCTTACTGTTCTGGTTTCTTACTGGCATTGTTACTATCAGTTTTTTGTATATCGGTATTGCTGGTTTTTTCAATCAGTCCAAAGGACCAAATGATAGTATAAAAAATATAGCTGCCGTCGAACATGAGGAAACAGGAATTGACACTCAGTTTGAAACAGCAACTATTATTGCAAGTAAAACTAAAAATGATAAAGCAGAAGCAACTGAAGCAGAAGTCATACATTCTGAAACACAAGTTGAAGAAACAGAAGTCTTGATATCTGAAAAACAAGTCCTGACAGTTTCAAATGCATCAAGTAAAGAACCAATTTCTCAGATAATCACAAACAATGACCCTAACAATCCTGACCTACTCAAATCACCAGTTTCTGATAATAAAACCCATGTAGAATCGCCTTCATTAAATGAATCAGTTCAAGATGTCAGTATTGCGCATTCCAGGAGTGAATCAATCAATTCTCCTACCAATAATTCCACAGGAGATATTAGCATTGCATCATCGGAAAGAAAAGTCGCTTTTAATGAGCATGAAAACGCTGATCATGTCAATACCAGTGTTCAAAAAAACCTTTCCCAACTAAAATCACTTAGCTCTATTTTACCACAACTTGATTATACGTCAGAGTATTTGTCTCTCGATTATGATTTCTCCAAACCGGTTTCAATTGAATTAAACACGCCTGTTCAAACCAGTTTTTCAGCTGGTATTGATGCCATGGCATTACAAGCTCCGAATCTGGGGATGTGGGGTGCGCAGGGACGCATTTCTGGTTTAATAAATATGAATAAAACTTCCATTGGACCATTCTTTGGATATGGTCACTTATCGAAATCCGGGACTAGTGATTCAGAATCACTTACTGCTCCTATTGGTGCGGAAGACATAGACCTGACCAACGAGGTCTTTAATCAAAATCCTGGTAAAACAAGTCATGATTTTCTAAGTTCATTGAACTACCTGGATTTTGGACTCACGGTAAAATATCAATTGACAAGACCATTATCACTTGGTATCAATGGAGGTTTAAGCAGATATTTCAGTGTTGACCCGATAACAGTTCAACGAGTCGATTCCGGAGCACTTGGAGCATCCTCCAACGAACCGATCAACATTCTAATTGAAGATAAACTAATCCCCTTCACCGAAATAATCCTTAGGTGGGAAGTCACGCCACACTTCGGATTCAATATTGGATATCATCATGAATTTAGCCCTGTCATTGACCAGGCAGATGAATCATTTTATGGACATCGGGTAAGTTTGGGTATGGGATACATTATTAATTAATAATTATTAATTGATAATTGATAATTGATAATGTGGCTTTATATACAAATACAGGTGGGACGGTTTGCCTATCCGCCGTGATCCGACGCTGAAGCTCTGGCGCAAGTGTTACTTAGGTACTAAGGCAGGCGCGGCGGTTTGCGGAAGATATATAGCTCATCCATTCATTTTCTAACCGCCGAAGCTTCAGCGAAGGAGGTCAATCATCCAAGCTAAGGAATATCCAAATACTTATGCGTCTGCAAACTTAGTCGCCATTGAGGATTAGCTTTACAAAACTCAATACAAGCTTTTGTGTTTTTGTCCCGATCGGGATTATCCATTGGCTGGATATAGAAAAATTCAAAATCGTACTCTTTGAAGTCAAGTGGGTCTATCCCTTTTTGCGGATAGATGATTTTGATCTCATTACCAGAATTAATAACAATGTCAGTATTCGCTTTGGGGCTCATGCATATCCAGTCTATGCCATCAGGTAATTCAAGTGTACCATTGGTTTCAATGGCTATTTCAAAATGATGCGCTTTCAATATTCCTATCAATGATTCATCAAGTTGCAAAGCAGGTTCTCCTCCAGTAAAAACAACAAAAGGAGAAATATCCGATGGCCATAATGAAATCAATTTTTCAATTAATGCTTCTGCGGAATATTTTCCTCCATTCTCACCATCTGTACCCCAGAAGTCTGTGTCACAAAACTGGCAGATCGCTTTATGCCTGTCCTCTTCCCTTCCCGACCATAAATTACAACCTGAAAAGCGACAAAAAATAGCAGGTCTTCCAGCGTGAGACGCTTCACCCTGCAGGGTATAATATATTTCTTTTATAGCGTACACTGACATCTCAGGATTTGTAAGCTGTAAATTCGACTTCTACCAACATTTTTGGGTCTACCAAGCCTGCGACCTCTATCATCGTAGATGCAGGTTTGATATTCCTGAATGCTTCTCCATGAGCACGTCCGATTTCTTCCCATTGAGAAATATCGGTAACATATATTCGAGTCCGAATGACATCGTTTAAAGACATTCCCGCTTTTGCGAGTACATCAGAAGCAATTTCTATGATCCTTTTGGTTTGACCATAAGCATCATTCACATGCACAATCTTACCATCTTTAACTGCAGTTGTACCCGATACCTCAAAAATATTTCCAATCTGAACGGCTCTTGAATATCCAACGATATCTTCCCAGGGTGCCCCAGTTGTATGATTTTTCCTTTCCATATTTACAATGAATTAATCAATGCTTCAATAAATAAAAACAAGTCAAATTCCCCTCTCATTTCTTCTTCAGGGATGACCCATTTTATAATCCCTGACTTATCAACTATAAAGAATTTAGGGTATCCTAACTCAGCA
The DNA here is from genome assembly GCA_018680275.1 of Bacteroidia bacterium. Classification (GTDB taxonomy): domain Bacteria; phylum Bacteroidota; class Bacteroidia; order Chitinophagales; family Saprospiraceae; genus RFSX01. The sequence goes on along the minus strand of JAHHJO010000517.1, from coordinate 18,944 downwards.
CCATAAGGGCCTTGGGAAAGCATACTGCTATTTGGTATGACCGGAATATCAATTGGGTTTGATTGAGTATAATCTATCAAAGCAGCTTTCGGGTCATCTGCAAAAGAGATAAAGAACACCTTGTCTTTGTGTTTCTTGTATAACTGGTTCATAACCGGGAGATGCTTTAAACACAATGCACAATCCAGTTTCCAAAACCACATAATAATCTCCTGACCTTTGAGCTCTGTTAACGCAACTTCATTCCCCTTGTAATCCTTTGCCTTGAATAAAATGGCAGGTGTGCCTTCATATCCCTGGACCAATGCCTGTGCATCAGGGCTTCTGTTTTCCAGATCAACCAAATAATGATCTTGTGCTATGACAGATCCAAATCCGATTATACATAGGCATAGTAACAGTAAACTTGTTCTCATAAAATATATTAGAGTTGCAATATGCAGACAAAATTAAAAGTAGGAAAGGGAAAGGGTAAATTCATTGGATGAATTTATGATCGACTTGTAATATAATCCCTCATGTGCTTAAGGTTTAACCAGTAGGCTATTTAATGAACATAGGCCTCAAGACTTTATTAGCCTACCATTTAGATGGTAGGTAAGTAGATAGTTATTTTAATGTTGTCCTAAGATATAGCCCACAACCTGACAAAGTATCATTAGGAACAATAAGCTCAAGCGCATTACCTACCCTTACATAAGTCAATGTATCACATTCAGGTGTACAAAGACTCAACCTGTTATTACTGATCAATTCATACTGGCCGGTTTCACTTTCGGTCGTTGTATTGCCTGCAATTGTAGTGGCCCTGTCATATCGATAAGTATTGTTGCTTTCAAAGGAGACCACATAGTCCACGCATGCGGTAGTCAAACTATCCAGTTCAAAACAACCATCCATACTTAAATCTCTTTGAAAATTAGAAATTGAATCCAGACATCCGGCCTGTTCCCACCATTCGACCTGCCAGTCTCCAACGATTTCGACAGGTTCTTCTGTCGATGAACAAGAACCAAGAAAAAAGAATGCGATAATACAAGAATGCAAGAATACAGGAATGCATATTCTCCGCGATCCACGAACCGCCTGCCGCTTAGTCTCAGTCTTAGTCTTATCCTCCGAAGTCATCGAATGCAATATTCTCTTCAGGTACACCTAATTCATCGAGGGCCCTGATGACAGAAGCATTCATCGCAGGAGGACCGCAGAAATAATACTCTACCTCTTCTGGTTCAGGATGATCTTTCAGGTATTGTTCAACACACACAGGCATGATAAAACCCTTGAATCCATCTCCTTCGTCGTTCAGGTTATCTTTGACTTTCCAGTTATCCTCAGGTAATGGATTATCCAGGGAAACATAGAATTTGAAATTTGGAAACTCCTTTTCAATGGCTCTGAATTCGTCAATATAAAATAATTCTCTTTTTGTTCTTCCACCATACCAGAATGACACTTTCCTGTCTTTCATCTTTTCAGTCTGGAACATATGGAATAAATGAGATCGCAATGGTGCCATTCCTGCTCCACCACCAATGTATACCATTTCCTTTTTGGTTTCTTTAATGAAAAATTCTCCATAAGGTCCTGATACAGTGCATTTATCACCAGGTTTCAATCCAAATACATAAGATGAACAAACACCTGGATTCACATCCATCCATCCACCTTTAGCTCTGTCAAACGGAGGTGTTGCAATTCTGATATTTAATTTTACGATGTTACCTTCTGCAGGATGATTGGCCATTGAATATGCCCTGAACTGAGTCTCATCATTCACCATTTTCAGATCCCATAATTTAAATTTATCCCATTCTGATCTGAATTTTTCAGGATCATCATGATGATCAGGGTGCGCAGAGATATCCATGTCTTTATAATCAACCGTTATTTCAGGAACATCAATTTGTATGTAACCCCCGGGTTTAAAGTCAAGCGCTTCGCCTTCTGGTAACCTGACAACGAATTCTTTAATAAATGAAGCGACATTATAATTTGAGATGACCTCGCACTCCCATTTCTTGATTCCAAAAACCTCCTCAGGCACTGAAAGCTCCATGTCTTCACGAACCTTCACCTGGCAAGCCAGTCTCATTCCCTCAGCAGCTTCTTTTCTTGTCAGGTGATTCAGTTCAGTAGGCAGAACCTCACCTCCACCTTTATAAACATGACATTCACACATGGCACATGTACCTCCACCTCCACAAGCAGAAGGTAAAAACACATTCTCTTCAGATAATGCGGACAAGAGGCTTACGCCTGGTTGCACCAACATAGGATTCTCGGTATCACCATTTACGATGAGTTTGACATTTCCTTGTGGAACGAGTTTTTTCTTGGCCTGGATTAGCATTAATGATAATCCAAGGATAACTCCACAAAACACAATCAGTGCATAAACGATTGGTAAAATTGCTATAATAGATATCATCATTATTTATCTCTTATTGTCTTTTATTAAAATGCTGCAGGATCAATACCCATTAATCCCATAAATGCCATACCCATCAAACCGGTCAGGAGAAATGCCATTCCCAATCCTCGCATAGCAGGCGGGACATCGGAATACTTAATCTTTTCCCTGATGGCTGCTATGGCCACGATAGCCAGGAACCAACCAAATCCACCTCCCAATCCAAATGCAACCGATTCCGCAAAATTGTACTCTTTTGATACCATAAATAAGGATCCTCCAAGGATAGCACAGTTTACAGTGATCAATGGAAGGAAAATTCCCAAAGAGTTATATAATGCAGGTGAATATTTTTCAACCACCATTTCCACCAATTGTACCATTGATGCAATAACAGCGATAAAAAGTATGAACCTGAGGAAGGTCAAATCGGTTTGGAATATACCATTCTCACCCAGCAACCAGGTATTGATCACCCAATTGATCGGCATGGTTATACCCAAAACAAAAATGACTGCCAGTCCCAATCCGAAAGCAGTTTTCACAGTCTTTGAGACAGCGAGGTATGAACACATTCCAAGGAAATAGGCTAATGCCAGGTTTTCAATGAATGCAGACTTGATGAATATATTTATTAAATCTCCCATTTTATTTTCATTTAGGATACGTCAACTAATTTAGGATTCCAAGCTCTGTGTGCCCAGATCAATACAGCAATTACGAACATGGCAGAAGGGAAAAGCACCATGAGGTTATTGTTTTCGTACCAACCCAACCATGCAATTGAACTCGTATCAAGAAGATAATCGCTGGTTCCACCGATGATTTTGGCGCCCATCAATTCTCCTTTTCCAAAAAATTCGCGGAAAAACGCCACGATAATCAGGATAATTCCATATCCGAAACCATTTCCCAGACCATCCAGCGCAGATTCCCATGGTTTGTTCGCCATGGCAAAGGCTTCAAGACGACCCATGATAATACAATTGGTGATAATCAGTCCAATGAATACCGAGAGTTGCTTGTAGCTATCAAAAGCTATGGCTTTCAATGTCAGTTCTACAATTGTGACGAGTGCAGCAATAATCACGAGTTGAACGATCATCCTGACTTGTTTTGGTATTTGCTTTCGCAGTAATGAAGTGATCACATTTGAAAAAACAAGTACAAAAATCACAGCGACTGCCATTACAAGGGCATTTTTCATACCTGTTGTTACGGCCAATGCCGAACAAATCCCCAGTACCTGTACGGTAATCGGATTGTTATCATCTAATGGATCAGTAATTAATTTACGTTCCTTTTTGCCGAATTTAATAGCGGCTTCTTTAGGTTGTACTATGGTCGTATCTGCCATACGTTATAATTTTAAAAAGCTTAGCTCTTTATGGTTTTCAAATAAGGTTCATAGGCTTTCAGGCCTCTCTGCAACATTTCTGTAACTCCATCAGCGGTAATGGTCGCTCCCGAGATACCGTCGACCTCATGTACAGGGTCTTTGGCACCTCCCTTCCTCACATATACAGATGTATAGTTGCCATTATCATCATAGATCTTCTTACCTATAAATTGTGCTTTAAATTCTTTATTGTCCTTTATTTCAGCTCCAAGTCCCGGTGTCTCTGCTTTATGATCAAATGACACACCTGCTAATGTTTTCAAATCTTCTTCCAGGGCAATATTCCCCCATATTTCATCCCATAGACCTTTTCCCCTGGTATAAACGATATAGTATTTACTGCCGTCTGATTTGGTATATACATACAGTGGAAGTAACCTGTCTTCAGGCTTTTTCTTTTGCTCCCTGGTAAGATCAAGATTCTCAGCCATTCCTCCTTTCACGCCCAAAGATTCCAGTTCTGCAGACTCAACAACTGAACCTTCACTGTTTAAAACCATTTGTTTGATCTGGCTATCAAAAATATCCTGAATCTGGTCATTGTTGATTTTATTAAAATCTCCATCTATATGATCAGCAACAGCTGCGAGTGTTGCTTTTTTACTGTATAATGCTTCATTCTTGTCATGAATTGGCTTGAGGCCATTCTGTAGTAACGCAAGTATAAGTGCCACTACAAAAGTGAGCGCAAGAATAAAGCCTATTACTGAATTGTTATTTTGCATAAGCCATTCTCTTTTTCATATTTCCTTCCACAACGAAATGATCGATGAGTGGAGCGAATGTGTTTAAAAATAATATTGCCAGCATCCAGCCTTCCGGATAAGCCGGGTTGATGACCCTGATAAGCATACCAATCATTCCGATCAGCAAACCATAATATATCTTTCCTTTATTAGTCGCGCAGGCCGTTACAGGATCCGTTGCCATGAATGCCATCGCAAAGAAGAAACTACCCATATATAACTGGTACAACCAGGGTACCTCCATAAACGGTGTAGCACCCCAGGCATTAAGTAACATACCCATTACAATTGCACCAACAAGCATACTTAACATGATTCTCCATGAAGCTATGCCGGTTACAATTAGCATCAATGCACCTATAATGATTAAGGGCTTACTGGTTTCTCCAATTGAACCAGGTATTGTACCCCACCACATTTGTGCTTCAGTAAAATGCATGGTCACATTTTCCCAACCACCCTGATAAGCAAGGGCAAGAGGTGTCGCACCACTATAACCGTCAGCAACTACACTGGAATGATCAAACTGTGTCCAGTCAAATAAACCAAAAAGCCAGTTGAACAAGTCATGACCCCATTGGTAATCCACAACTGAACCGCTGGCCAGGCTTTCAAAACCGGAAACCCAGACTTCATCACCCGAGATTGATGTTGGGTAGGCAAAGAAGACAAATACCCTGGATAACAAGGCCACATTCCAAATATTCATTCCTGTTCCACCAAAAGCTTCTTTACCCAGGATTACAGCAAATGCGACAGATACACATAATATCCATATTGGAATATCAGGTGGCATGATTAATGGAATCAATGCGCCAGTCACAAGGAATCCTTCTTCAACTGCATGTCCCTTTTTATAGGCAAAGTAAAATTCTATACCCAGTCCCACAATCATAGTCCAGGCATATAATGGTAATAGCTTGATCAACCCATGAGCTAGTTTCAGATGAAAGCCCTCAAGGAAACCAAGGTACTGGCCCATAGCAACAAAGTGCTGGTGGCCAATATTATAAGTACCGAATACATAAGCAAGTTGCATTGCAAGCACAACAAACACCATTGTCCTTTTAAGATCCATTCCATCTTTAATATGTGTCCCGCTTTTTGTAGTCGTAGAAGGTACATATGCAAAGGTGAAAAACGCATCGTATGCTGTATGCAGAAACGGTTGTTTCTTCTTATCCGGCTCTATTCTTTTAAGAAAATCTAAGAGTCCCATTTATATTAATTGGTTCAATTTATTTTTAATTAAGCTTGTTCTCTCATCATATCCAGCCCTTCCCTCAGAATTTTCTGAAGTGGCATCTTGGATGTACAGGTAAATTCGCACAATGCAACATCCTCTTCTGTCAATTCGTTGATACCAAGTCCTTCCATTCTCTCAATATCACCCACCATAATTGATTTCATCAAATGTTGAGGCAATATATCCATAGGCAATACTTTCTCATATTGACCAGTCACAACAAATGCACGTCTTTCACCATGCGTATTGGTGTCAGCTTCAAATTTGTAATTTCCCATCAAAAAAGATGGAAAAGTTTTAGACAAACTTGGCCTAGGTTTGATTGGAAGAAGCCATCCAAATAATTCATTGTAGTCTCCCTCTTTGATTGAAGTCAACTGGTTATGACCCTTACTCATGAAATCATCAACTGAAATATGCTTCCCGGAAAGGATATTTCCTGATACCAGCCTTGTAGAAGACTTGTCATGGATAAGCTTACCTTCGGTTAACTCAACAATACTGGAACCTTCAAATGAATTATAAATATGATTTTCCTTGAACTGAGTCCCTGTTAAAGCCACCATCCTTCTGAAATCATATATTCCCTTTTCCATCAGCTTTCCCAAAGCAATCACAGTTTCCACATCCAGGGTCCAAACAGAAGTATTCTTCTTTATTGGATTTGTATGGTGTATTTGAACACCAACATTACCACTAGGATGCTTACCGTCAAAATAATGTTTTTCAACATTTTCAGCATTGGCGAAAACAGGATGTGGTGTTTTTGTTTTTCTGCCATCTAATCCGAGATAAACTTTACCGCTGGTCAACTTGCAAAGGGTATCCAGTCCTTTTTGAAAGAATGTTCCATTCCCTTCAACCATCAGATTAGTGTTAACAGCCATAGGGGCTGTATTAAAACTTGAAATGAATATGTTTTCAGGAACAACTTTAGGATCTGGGACAATATCAAATGGTCTTTGATTGATATGAGGCCATACGCCTGTTCCAATCAGAAACTCAATCAGCTCCTCACTTGATGCTTCCTGTCCTGGGGGATTGAATTGTTTGTAACTCTGCTCTTTGTCAGCAAGAACAATTACATGGGAAATAGACCTTTTGGCTCCTCTCCGTATTTCAACGACTTCGCCGCTGACAGGAGAAACATATTTGATGTCAGGAGATTTTTTGTCATAGAATAAGACATCTCCTGCTTTAACTTCATCGCCAACTTCAACTTCAACCTTGGGAATTGGTGCAATTCCCCTGAAGTCTGTGGGTTTTACGGCATATCTGTTTACTTGAATCTCCTGAACAGGACCAGTCGCTTCACCCTGCAACTTTATATCAAAGCCTTTTTTCAGACTGTGGAAAGTTGCGTTTTTCAACATGGGAGCATTTCTCTTTCCAAACAATTCACTCATTCTAGGAAACACACCAACATTATTGATATTGGTATCAATTCCTTCTTTTTGAGCTTCAATGTTGAGTAAGTTGTCGGATACAAGGAGAATGGATGCAAGGAGTAGTAAAACACCTAAAAAAATCAAGGCTGCTAATAGCATTTCTACTTTTAAAATTTGTCAGTTAATTGAATGTAAATTCGATCGGTTTCGAAATCTCCGCAAATATAAAACTTCTTTTATTTCAAATGGTTTAGGCCATTTTCTAAATCGGCGTATTTGTTATTTATACTTTGTCTAAACAAGAAGGTTTGAAACAATGCTGATTGTAGAATTGGAAGAGTAAAACAATTAATATAGTTACAATCATCATAACTTAATCCAAATGACATTGCATTATGAATCAATTAACCCGACTTCGCTTTTTGGCTTCGTCGGGTGCAAAAAAAAGCCGCATTCTTTCCAGAATACGGCTTCGAGAGTAAATTTCAGTAGTGTTTTACTTGATTTGAATCATTTTTCGACTGGCCACACCAAAGATTGTCTCAATGGTATAGTACATGACGCCTGTAGTCTCCAACTGATCCTTAGACAGAGTAATCGTATGATCCCCTGTTCTATAAAATCCCTTCTCTCTCATCAATTCCCGACCGTTCACATCATAAACGCTGAACACAACATCAGAATCAGCGGGCAAGCTGAACCTGACTTCAGTTGACTGACTGAACGGGTTAGGAATATTCTGATAAAGTACAAAATCTTCATAACTGGCTCCCCTGAATTCAAGATTGACATCCAGAATTTCAAGCCTGTTGTTATATGCTTCTGCCCTGGTTAATGATGAACTCGAATACAATACATCGCTCAAATTGGCATTTTGATTTACAATAAAATCCAAATTGAACAAAGGAGTATTCGAATCAACATCTATAAGATCAGTGGTATTCCATGACAAGGTCATAAAACCCTTTTCCAGACCAAATAGACCAAGATTTTCTTCTGTAACATCTATACCCCCGGATGCGATTCCTTTAAAGGAAAGTACTTCAGGGTCAAAATTGATAGTATTCTGGAATCCTACAATGTCGGATATATCTTCTGAATAAACAGGTATACTGACCAAAGTACCATCTTCAAGGTTTGTTTCATCCATGAAGAGTGTAATAGCATCTGCATTTCTCTGTTCTACTGTAGGATTATTCAAATTCAGTTCTACACTGGCATTGACATCACCGATCTTAACTGCTGTAAAGTCCTGTCCTACAACGCCTTCCAGTGGCAGATCAGGTACATTGATCTGTTCATTGTAAGGGAATGGATGTTGTACATCCATGAATTCCTGTTTTGTTTCCGGGAATCTCCATGATTTCTGTCCATTTGGAAATTCGTCGTATATGCCTAAAATCAGTTTTCTCAATGAAATAAGGTCCGTCGCACTTACATTTCCACTATTATCGGCATCAGCTGCTATCAGTTTGAATGGAGAATTCAATGGTGTAATACCGAGAATATGTCTCTGTATCAATACCAGGTCTAGCGTTGATACTCCATTTAACGGATCATCATTCATCTCAGCATTCAAATAGTAGTTACCGTAAGCATACAGATTGTCAAATGCAAATTCCCCAGAGTAACTTGTTTTCAGGGTTTGTTGGAAATCAGGCAAGTTGCTCATGATATCAACTGTCACATTTTCCAAAGGTTCGGATTGTTCTGTCTGAACTGAACCCACTATCCTTGAACCGGCTGGATCATCATCACAAACATCATTTACATTATCCTGAAGAAGCAGATTTACTATACAGAAATCGACATTTCCTGCCTCATCTTCATAGTATACTTCCAGTGGTATCATTTGTGAAATACCGTTAGGCATGTCATTGCATTCAAAATCCAGGAAGTCAACTTGTTGATTGAAGTCATTCAGGAAGTAAACATCAAGTTCTTCGAAATTGCCACAGTTGGTATTCCCTGTTACGTTATCAAATCCGCCGAGGTTAAAATCTGATGCCCATATTTCCACAGGACCATTGTCTGTCATTGTAGCTGTCACAACAATACCAAGACAATATGGTGTAGGTGGCTTGACATCATTAACCCTCACCAGGGTTGTTCTTTCTGTTACATTTCCACAGTGATCTTCCGCATACCATGTGACCGTGCTTGTACCATAAGGATAACTTCCCCTTGCATCTGTACCATTACCAGAAGAAAACGACCCATCTGCATAATTGATCTCGTATCTCGTTGTTATTTCCTGGTTACTGAAACTGTCTGTGCACTGATCAGATACTTTTGCGATCAGCAATGTATCCTGAACTGAGACACTACAGGCATCAGATGTGGCATCGACCGAAACTACGGAAGGCACATTGATTGACGGTCCTACAATATCATGGACTCTCAGTATTTGAGTATGTGTCTTTGTTCCGGCATCCAGACCATAAACGTCTGCAATACACCAATCTATAACTGTCCATGTTCTGAGAATCTTCAGACAAGACCCTTCTACATTCTCAAAGATCAGATCATCCCATGTTACTGCAATACTGCTGTTACATGCGAATGTATTTACATCATTGAAATCCACAGTATGAATTGTTGGCAGGTTATCAGGATGCAAGGCATCTGCGCTGTTACAATTATTATATGGCTGAGGATCTATTGGCCAATTGACAGTAAATGTTGATGAAGTATTTCTTATGCTGATATTCTGTCTGTGCGTCCCTATCTGATTATTACACTCATCTCTTAATGTATAATTAATAGCCACAAATGCACTTCCGCATGTACCTGGCTCCAAAGGTTCTGACATTGGCTGTCCATCGCTTCGTGTAGCCTCCACAAGTATCGTGAAGGACCCGTCATTGTTTGGATCACAATTGTCTTCGTATGCAAACTCAGGGATCGACACATTTACAATTTCTACAAGGTCTACATTTCCAGCGCTGCAATCATAAACAAAGCTTGTTGAAGGCCTGTTGGTGATTGTCGGTGGAATATTATCCTGGATTTCGACATCTACTTCACATGTATTTGTATTACCGCTTGTATCGGTTACTCTCAACTGAACAACCTGATCAGTGAGGTTGCAACTACAACAATATTCTACGTAATCAACCCACTGGCTCTGACCTTTTTTACGGATATCAAGACTTTCAATCCCGCAATTATCCCAAGAACCATTATCAATAGACTCTGCATGCAATTTGGCACAACCATCATTGCTTAATGCAACAACAGTAAATTCGATACAAACCGGATTAGGTTTATCATCATCATGCACATCAACTTCAGTAAAGCAAACACCGGTATTGCCACATTCATCTGTTGCTTCATACTTGATCCATGTTCTTCTTCCTGCTGGTAAATCATTGATAGTATGCGGCAATCCATTTTGGTATGTTACATTATCATCAATATATTGACCGTTTACCGGAGGATCATCAGGATTATCATCATCATCAGTTAAGTAATAGACTTTCCAAACGATATCTGCATCACATGAATTTGAAAAATTCAAAGGAGGAACAACTTCCCAATCACCTGAGCAATGGTATGAATCAGTATACACATCGAATACAAAATCCGGTTGACAGGATATCTCTATAGGTTCATTATCTTCAATTTTGATAATCTGGTCGTAATGAACCAGATCTCCTGTACACCAATCCAGGACAGACCATGTCCTAATTGTTTTTGACGCATATTTTCCACACAAACTGAATTTCAGGTCATTATGTGTAACCTGGAAGTTTCCGCACATATCACCAAATGGAACACGTGGCGATCCTGTCACAGCAGGTGTCGGAATCGTATCAGCATTAACAAGTGCATCATTAAGTTCGCCTGTGTTCTGATTAAATAAGTCAAAACAGTGAATCACCGGTAATTCAAGGTTATCATGGCTTTTAGGCCAGATAATATCCTCGACGCCCCATTTCTGGAGGTTTATATGCTGAGAGCACGTTGAGGACAATCCTGAAGCTGAATTTGTGACGATCCATGTTCTTTCAATTGTGTTCCAATATCCATTATCACAATCCTCACCGACATATTCATCGGTTGGACCTATCACGTCTCCACTACTACAGCCGGTATTAATGATGATATCGTTTATAGAAGGTACACTACCTTCATTTGTTATTATTCTCAAATCTGCATTTACTACAGTGAGTGACTCGGAGGTATTGTTATTTATAACATCCAGTATCCATGCACCTGCAGCATCCTGCCCATTGAAATTTGAAAAAGACTGACTCGGCCTGAATTCACCAATAAAGGCATTTAAGGTCGTTCTGCAAAGTTCCATTGAACCGAAATTGGCATGGGATAATGTGGCATTGTCTTTCAAACAAACATTGAGGTTGGATTCAGTACAATAATGTGAAAATCCTGAATCATGAAGATCTAATATCTCTACATACTCATTTCCTGCAGGATCCTGAAGATAGATATGAAGATCATCGACTTCGGGCATTTCCACATGAATTCTCATTTCAATGTTCATGACGGTCCCCGATACACCTTCAATGATCATAGCCACCGGCTGTGTAGTGTTTGCCGGCACAAAGACATCTGACATCACTGCCCTGCCAAATCCACGAATTAAATCTCCGGGATCTGAATTTTCAAGATCTGAACAATAGATTTCAAAATCCTGGCAGTCAAGAATTGGTGTTGATTTGTCTTCTGCATGGATTGTACCCCAGCAAGAGATGCCTGAAGCACCCGTTACAGTAACCACATAGTCACCCGGTGCGGTCAGCAGAATCTGATTTCCTGACGGATAGCCATCAATGTCCATGGTGAAATTTTCATAACAATAATCACCCTGGAGAATCATATCCGGTGTAAGCGTTCCTTCGCAGTCTTCATTCAATGTGATATTTATATCATCATTACAGGCCACGTTATTGACACTCTCAACAACCCTGACCTCACTCGTGCATTGTGCCAATACCTTTGAAGGATCATTTTGATCTGTTAAAGTTATGATAAGATCATGCTTGCCATAAGGTAGGTCTTCAACTGCTATTTCAGGTTGCCCGTTTATAGTGACAGGATCGCCAACATATATGTCATCGCCGACATCTGCATCGCCACTATCTGAATAGAACAGGCTATTGTTTACCAGTAATTGTACCGACCAATCAACTGTACCATGATTACAATTAACATCATCAATTGTAATGAAGTGATTTATCAAATCTGTTGAACAATCTGATCCGACAACCATGATAACCGGATCACAAGTCCATTCGATGGTATTCTCAACAGTTACATCCACACAATCTGAAGCAGACAATGTACCTAGACTATTTGTGACAGTAACACAGTATGATCCATCCTGATCAACAGTCGTTAATGGAATCTCCGGCCTGGAGGATGAATAGGTGTAACCGTTTGGCCCGGTCCAGCTATAATTAATGTCAAGCGGAGCGATTACAATACCATTCAATGTAATCTGCGTCGTCATTTCCAGGGTATCGCATGATGAATCGCAAAAACTGGTACCATTTGGTACGATTGTGACTCCAAGGACATCCTGAGCTAGAATCGACGTCACTGTCATCAGCATCGCTAAAATGACTGTGGACATATTTTTCAAGCTAGTGTTATAAAATTTTTTCATGATTAAAAATTTTGTGTTCTTACGTTTAGATTTTTGTACTTTTTTTTGCATTTATGAATTACAGAATTTATTTATTAAATTATTTTTAATGTGTTTTAAATTGATTATCAATGTTTTATCATTTAAATGATTTTGATATTCAATTTTTTTGTAATTCATACCAATTGGAAGGCAAACATTATACCAACTTGTAATATGTATTCTACCCTGTTAGTTATAGCCCAGTCTAAATCGTAAAAGCAGAAAAGACTTGTATTTACACTTGTATAGAATACATATATTGCCATATCCACATCTTAAAGGATTGGGAAAAATTGGTAACTTGATTATCCAGATATCCAAACCCAATGAAAAACAAGAAGAATATTTGTCTGAACTGTGAGTATTCTCTGGAAGGAGAAGAAAAATTTTGTCCTGAATGCGGTCATAATGCGAAATTTCAGGACCTGAGTCTTAAACATTTGTTTTTGAGCTTCATGGATAACTTCCTGAATTTCGATGCCAAACTATTTAAAACATTCAGGGATGTGTGGATTCCCAACAAGATTACCAAGGCATTTATAGCAGGAAAACGCAAAAAGTATGTGCACCCCTTCCGGTTTATGTTCATCTTACTGATTATATTCTTTGGGCTGATTTCATTGTCAATGAGGGAAACAACCCTCATTGAAACCACTGATCCTGCGGTCAAACTGGCCAGGCATGAACTCTATGAAAAATTTCTCGATTATAGGGATTCGATTAAGAATAGTTCGGATACCATATTATTGGATAGCATAAACAGTCACGTCTTTGACCATGAGCAGTTTACATTAAAAGACACATTTTTAGCTGGGGATGTGATGGGAATCGACTTTAGGAAACTGGGTATCTCGTCTGAAGATGCCTATGGCTTATCCCGTGATAGCCTGTATCAGAAATATAATATTACTACAAGAAAGGACAAGCTGGTTGTAAATCAAATGATCAGGGTCATGAAAGATCCGGACCAATCAGTCCGTTTCCTGATTGCAAATATGCTGTGGGGTATTGTTCTTTTAACCATTATACTGGCTGGCATTCTGTATTTACTCTATATCAGACATGAAAACTACTTCGTAGAGAGTGTAATGCACATGATACATTATCATGTACTTTTCTTAATTATCATGTCATTATTCTTGATTGTGAATTTGTTCTGGAAAATTAATTCAAATTTTTTCCTGCTTGCTTTTTTGATACCACTCGTTTATCTTTTTTGTAATTTGAAAATGTATTACGACCAGAGCATTCTAAAGACACTTGTCAAGTTGGTTTTATTAAAGGGCATTTATTTTATAAGTCTTATGATAGTTTTGGCCGTTATTTCAATAATTAGTTTATTCTTTTTCTGATCAAAATGAAAATTAATCCGGAAGAACTCACAAAACGCTATTATACCATAGGAGAGGTTGCGGGCATGTTTGACGAGTCGACTTCTCTACTCAGGTATTGGGAGACCATTTTCAGGGAATTAAAGCCAAGGAAAGATAAAGGGGGTATCAGGAGGTATACCAGCAAGGATATAAGCCTTATTAATGATATATACCAATTAGTTAAAAAAAAGGGATATACCCTCGAAGGCGCGAAGGAAGGATTAAAAAAATTTAAAAATCTGAGGAAAATAAAAACGGAACTCACAGGGATCAGAAAAGATCTCGAAAAGCTTAAAACCAGGATTAATCCAGGAGAATAGAATTATTGCACAATTGCAGGTCGGATTCTTCATTGGATGCGATGATGATCGTTCTTCCACTTGAAAATTTATCAAGATACCCTAACAACCATCCTTTCTTTTCCTTATCCAAAAAAGAGCCCGGCTCATCCAGGAGCAGTAGAGGTACTTTGAAATTGACAGTCAACGCGAGATTGAGTCTTTGCTTCATCCCTGACGAAAAATTTGAAATGGTTTTATTCTTTTCTTTTTTAAAATCACAGATTGACAAAAACTCGTCTAAATCCTCAATATAAAAAGGTTTGAAGTTCCTGTAATGTCTGAAAAGTTCTGCAGGCGTAAACTCTTCCTCCAGTTCGACTGAAGCAGAACCATAGGCACAATATGAATAAATCAGGTTCCTTGAAACATTCTGATTTTCATGTTGATATATAATTTCACCTTTTGAAACCGAAAGTAAGCCGGATATAAGCTGGAGAAGGGTAGATTTTCCACTGCCGTTACTGCCCCGAATGGCTGTGATGCTGCCGGAATTTATCCTTGTTGATAAATCCTTGATAATCCAACCGGCATTGTATCTCTTCCAGACTTGATTAAGAAAGATTTCCATGTTACTCGCTGAGGCTGTTAAATCCCCGCATGATACCCCCTTCAGAACTATTAATAAAATCCAGGATAATTTGCTTTTCCGGACTTCCGGGCATGTCAGAAGCTATATGTGAAATAGCCTGTGTGATATTCCAACCTTTAACATAGAGACAGCGATAAATATCCTGTATCCTGCTAATAGCATCAGTTTCAAAACCATTACGATCCAGACCAATACGGTTGACTCCAACATATGAAATTGGATCTCGTGCAGCTTTTACAAATGGAGGTATATCCTTTCTCACTTTACTCCCGCCACCTATATAGCAGTATTGTCCAATCCTTACGAACTGTTGTATCGCCGTCATTCCTCCAATGATCGTGTTTTCATTTACAATAACATGACCTGCAAGGTTAACTGCATTAGAAAGGATACATCCTGATTTAATATGGCAGTCATGAGCAACATGTACATACGCCATCAAGAGAATATTGGATTCAACGACTGTTTTCCCATAAGCTGCTGTGCCCCGGTTGATTGTACAGTATTCCCTGACAACCACATTATCGCCAATAACTACATGTGTTTCTTCACCGGCATACTTGAGATCCTGTGGGTCTGCACCAATAACAGCTCCAGGAAATATCTTGCAGTTCTGACCCACCCTGGAACCTGAGAAAATAACAGCATTGGGACCGATCCAGCTTCCTTCGCCAATTTCAACCTCTTTACCTATCGTTGCGAATGCTTCAATAACGACATTCTCAGCTATAATTGCTTCAGGATGGATATTTGCTAAAGAAGATATTTTCATCAATCGCGTTTAATGATCTGTGCGGTAAGCTCACCTTCAGAGACTATTGAATCTCCGACATAGGCTGTACCCTGCATATGGACAATACCTCTGCGAATTGGAGTAAGTAACTCCATTTTCAGTATCAGGGTATCGCCAGGATAGACTATTTTTTTAAACTTTACATTGTCCATTTTCAGAAAATAAGTATCCCATTTCTCCGGTTCTTCAACATTTGAAAGTGCCAGGATTCCTCCTGTCTGGGCTAATGCTTCCATTTGCAATACACCGGGAAAGACTGGATTACCTGGAAAATGTCCTTGAAAGAAAGCTTCATTTATGCTGACATTCTTCAAACCGACGACATGATTATCTGAAAGCTCTATAATCTTTTCAACAAGTAAAAAGGGGAAACGATGCGGGATCAGTCTTTTGATGTCTTCAACGTTGTATAATATTTCCTGGTTAAGCTTGAAAACAGGCTTATTCTTCAGTTTAATATTTTTCTGATGTGCATCTCTAATAAATCTGGTAAATGCAACATTACCTGTATGACCAGGTCTTTTAGCAAAAATTCTACCTCTGATCGGTTTCCTTAATAAGTAAAGATCACCTAGTAAGTCAAGTAATTTGTGCCGCGCTGGTTCGTTAGGATAAAATAATTCAAGACCATTTAGTATACCATTATCAATGACCACTTCTTCCTGGACATTAAATTTTGTGGCCAGTTCCTTTACTTTTTCCTTGGGGAAATCATCATGAGAAAACACAATGGCATTATCCACTCTTCCACCTTTAATCACGCCACGTTCGTACAATTCTTCCAACTCATTGACAAAGACAAAGGTTCTGGACGGTGCAATATCATCTGCATATGAGACATCAGGATTGAATACCGCAACCTGCCTTCCGACTTTCGATTGGTATTCAATCATGGATGTAATTTCAAAATCCTGTCCTTCTATCGGTGGAAGGTAAAGATATTCAGATCCACTTTGGGGATCCGTAAATTCCATTGCTTCTTTAAACTCTATGAAGCTACGTTCTTCATCCTGTTCGACAATTCCACATTCAATGATTTTGTCCACATAAGGTTTTGAACTGCCGGATAAAATGGGGATTTCTGGTCCGTCGAGTTCGACGAGCACATTATCTATTTCCAGCCCGTAAAAGGCTGATAATAAATGTTCTATTGTATATATATAAACACCATTCTTTTGCAAACATGTACTGCGATAGGTAGAATCAACATTCATTATATAAGCATCGATAACCGGCTGACCATCGATATCCGTTCTTTTAAACTTGATTCCTGTTCCGGGGTCTGCGGGATGACAGGAAAGTTTTACCGTTTCCCCGGTATGCAGCCCTATTCCCTCAATCTCAAACTTCTGCGAAATGGTTTTCTGCTTCATATGTTTATTTCAGCTGCTGCTGAAGTTCTTCCAGTAATTTTTCCAATTTGGATATTCGGGATTGAAGGTCGGGCAAATTCTTGTATATCGCAAAGGATTTCAAATAATTATTGTATTCGATAGCTGGACTTCCATACCATTTTGTACCTGCTTTTTTTACAGATTTGGTCATTCCACTTTGTGCTTGAATCATAGTTTGATCAGCCAATTGCAGATGACCGACAATACCTGCCTGACCACCTACCTGGCAATAGCTTCCCAGGCTGGAACTGCCTGCAATACCTGCCTGGGCGGCAATAACTGTATGACTTCCGATTTCAACATTATGAGCGACCTGGATCAGATTATCCAATTTTACGCCTTTTCGAATGATCGTGGAACCCATTGATGCCCTGTCTATAACAGTATTTGCACCAATTTCCACATCATTTTCTATTATGACATTTCCGATTTGAGGGATCTTCTTGAATTCACCATTGGCATTGGGTGCAAATCCAAATCCATCCGAACCAACGATTACATTGGCATGTAAAATCACCTTGTCACCAATCTCACAACCAGGATATATCTTTACCCCTGGGTATATCAAACAATCATTTCCGATCTTTACATTTTCTCCAATAAATACCTGACCATAAACTTTTGTTCTATTTCCTATCCGGGTGCCGCTTTCAACGATTGAAAACATCCCTATTTTAGTTTCTTCGCCTATTTGACAGTCCGGCGAAATAAAACTCATCGTTTTATCTTCTGTGACATCATGAATATCAGGTGAAAATATGCTCAGAAGATTCGACAGTGCCAGGTACACATTATCAACCAACAGGCATGGTGTCTTAATATCAGACTTATAGAGATTCTTCCCAATGAGAATGGCAGATGCACTACTGCTTTCCAGTACATTAAGATACTTGTCGCTGGAAACGAAGCTGATGTCTCCTTCAACAGCATCTTCCAGCCCGGCCGCACCACTTATAATGGTTTGATCATCCCCATGTATCGTTCCTCCAATTAATTCTGCTATTTTGGCCAGGCTATATGTCATATTATATTAAATGAAAGCATGTAATTTTCAAACTTGTAATACCTTTAACGCCGGAAATTACGACGTTATTTAAAAAAATTAAAGTTTGAGAAGACTTATCGTTATCGGGACAAAAGGAAACGAACTGGGTGAAGTTCAGGCAGAGATACTCAACAACAAATTTGACGAGCTCAATCTGATTGGTGAAGTGGAAAAGATACCCCTGGAAATACAGGGAACAGATAATTATTTCAATAATATTTGCGGGGAATTGGAAAAAGGAAGAATTGATGTTGCTGTCATAAACATGCCTGAGCTGCCAGCCATTCTTCCTGAAGGCATTGTAATAGGCGCATTATCCCAAAGAAGCGATCCTGCTGATTCAATTTTGATAAATGAAAATGTAATCGACGAATCATCAATATTGAGTCTTAAACCAGGCGCAAGAGTCGCAGTTCCAGGTGAAAGGGTCAAAAACCTGCTCATTGAATTGATTCCTGACATTCACACAGTTTTAGTCGAAGGTGATATTTACAAAAGAATTATGTTGATACGCAGTAAAGAAATCGATGCGAGTATCGAATCTGCTGCCCTTGTCAATTGGCT
>JAHHJO010000234.1:0-3875 GCA_018680275.1 Bacteroidia bacterium | reverse complement strand
GGAATTACATCATGGGGACAAGTCAAATTTGGTTATGCTTCCAATGTCAAACAAATGGTTCAGCGTATGAAATTTGACTTGATATATCTTGAAAACATGTCCCTTGCACTTGATTTCAAAATTCTGTTTTATACATTGCTCATACTGGTACAAGGAAAGGGAAAATAATGAGAAAATTCGGTTTGATAGGTCGTCCCCTGAAACATAGTTTTTCACCTTCGTTTTTTAAAACAAAATTTGAAGAACAAGGAATCATTGATGCAGAATACCATGCATATGATATAGACGATATACAGGATTTGCAGGATATTATTGATTCTGGCATTCGTGGTTTGAATGTGACGATTCCGTACAAGGAAAAAGTCATACCCTATATGGATGAACTGGACAGCTTATCTGCTTTGGTGATGTCGGTTAATACCATTGTGATCAGGGAAGGGAGGCTTATCGGTTATAATACGGATATCGGGGCATTCAGGAAAAGCGTGCTTGATTTTTTAGTCGAAGAAAGGATAGAAAAAGCCTTGATCCTGGGTACAGGAGGAAGTTCAAAAACTGTTGAGTTTGTTCTGAATAATATGGATATTGTCACGCATAAAGTTTCAAGATTAAAAGGCACATATTTATATGATGAACTGGATAAATCAATCATGATGAATCATCGGTTAATTATTAATACGACACCATTGGGAATGTATCCGGATGTGGATATTTCACCAGCAATTCCGTATGAATTTTTAACTGAAAATCATTTTGTAATGGACTTGATTTATAATCCTGAAAAAACTTTATTTTTGGAAAAAGCTCAGGAAAAAGGGGCTGCTATCATGAATGGTATTAATATGCTCATTGATCAGGCAGAAAATTCCTGGAAACTCTGGAATCAATAATTAAAAACATGGACGAAGACTTAAATCAACCGCTTGATTTTCAAAATACACAGATTGCATTCAGTCACAGGAATGATAAGAATTTAAAACAACTGCACCGCCTATTTAAAGCAATGAACAGTCCTAAGCTCGTTAAAATTGGATCTGCTATTGCGCCTACAGCGATTAAACTGAACCTGCCTTTTGTTAAATCTATTATTAATAAAACGATTTTCAATCAATTCGTCGGAGGGTATAATTTGCTTGATACGCAAGGTAATATTGATGATTTATACCGATCAAATACGATGACTATTCTGGATTTTGGTGCTGAATCAAAAACCACAGAAGAAGAGCTTGACCGGGTGATGAGAGAGAATATCAAATCTGTGGAGTTGGCAGCATCCAATAGTTGTGTTCCTGCGATCAGTACTAAATTGACAGGGCTGGCACCTAATGAATTGCTGGAAAAAATGCAAACAGATGTTCCTTTGACAGAAAGTGAGCAAAGAGAGAAAGCGAAATTTGAAAACAGGATTGATAGTATTTGTAAGCGGGCATATGAATTAGGAGCCGGTGTGATGATCGATGCGGAAGAAAGCTGGATGCAGATCACAATGGACAGGGTTGTTGATGACTTGATGAAAGAATATAATAAGGAGAAAGTTATTGTATATAACACCTACCAGTTGTATAGAATCGATAAATTAGATTTCCTAAAGGAATCCTTTGAAAAGGCGGAGAGCGATGGTTACCATCTGGGAGCTAAGCTGGTCAGGGGAGCCTACATGAATAAAGAGCGGGAGTATGCCAATGAAAATGGCTTAAAAGATCTCATCCACAAAACAAGAGAGAGTACAGACAAGGACTTCAATGCTGCAATAAAGTTTTGTGTGGATAATTATAAAACAATGGCATCTGTTTGTGCCTCACATAATGAAACCAGTAATCTGTACCAGGCCAAATTGATTGACGAAAGGGGCATAGAAAAAACCCATCCACATCTGAATTTCAGTCAACTGTTTGGAATGAGTGATAATATAACTTTCAACCTGGCCAGGGCTGGATATAATGTAGCCAAGTATATGCCATATGGTCCACTAAAAGAAGTCATACCATATCTGATCAGAAGAGCAAATGAAAACACTTCAGTAACAGGTGACATGAGTCGCGAACTTGCTTTGATCGCAAAGGAAATTAAACGAAGAGGACTTTAATAACTAATAAAATAAAACTCTGTATATGAAGCCATTAATCATTTTTGTATTGATAGGTCTGGTAAATGTCTTTGTTTCCTGTTCAACATCTGTTGAAAAAACAGATCAAAATGTCGCTAAATCCGATGTTTTGTATTTTGATCAGATTTATTCCCGGGATTCACTCAATCCACTCCTTACAAAATATACACCTTTTACACTGACCACAGATATGTCCAAGCTATCTGAGAATGAGAAGAAATTAATAGGAAAATTGATTGAAGCAGGGGAGATTATCGAGGATCTTTTCTGGTATGAATCCTATGGAGATAAAGACGAATTATTAAACTCTATCAAGGATGAAGACCTGAAGACATTTACGAAGATAAACTACGGGCCATGGGACAGGCTGGATGGGAATACTTCTTTTATAGATGGTATAGATGCAAAACAAGAGGGTGCAAATTTTTATCCATCTGATATGACAAAAGAAGAATTTGAATCCGCAAAAATCGAGGACAAGGAAAGTCTGTATACTTTTTTGAGAAGAGATGATCAGGGCGAGCTGGTAACTGTTCCATACCATAAGAAATTTGAAAAGGAAGTGAAAGCTATATCCGGACTATTGCTTGAAGCAGCAGAATTATCTGAAAACGAAGCTTTGACGAAGTACCTTAAATTAAGAGCTGAAGCCATGTTAAATGATGAATATCAACCAAGTGATATGGCATGGCTTGATATGAAAGATAATCATATTGATGTAGTGATCGGTCCTATTGAAACTTACGAGGATCAATTGTTTGGTTATAAAGCAGCACACGAATGTTATGTTCTAGTAAAAGATATGGAATGGAGTGAGCGCTTGTCAAAATATGCCCAATATCTTCCGGACCTTCAAAAAGGATTACCTGTACCTGAAAAGTATAAAAAAGAAGAACCTGGCAGAGATACAGAATTGAATGCCTATGATGTCATCTATTATTCTGGTGATTGCAATTCAGGCAGTAAAACGATTGCTATTAATTTACCAAATGATGAAGAAGTTCAGTTGGCAAAAGGCACACGAAGATTACAATTAAAGAATGCCATGCAAGCGAAATTCGAGAAAATATTGGTTCCAATTGCCGAGGAGTTGATTACACCGGAGCAAAGAAAACATATCACCTTTGATGCCTTTTTTGCCAATACGATGTTTCATGAAGTAGCCCATGGTCTGGGTATTAAAAATACAATTAATGGCAAAGGGACTGTCAGGAAAGCATTGAAAGAGCATTCTTCAGCTTTGGAGGAAGGCAAAGCAGATATGCTAGGTCTGTATATGATCAGGCAATTGCATCAAAGAGGAGAAATTGAAGGAGATCTCAAAGATTATTATGTGACTTTTATGACTTCGATATTCAGATCAGTGAGATTCGGAGCTTCTTCTGCGCATGGCAAAGCCAATATGATCAGGTTCAATTATTTTGATGAACTAAATGCTTTTGTACGTGATCCGTCAACGGGTTATTACACTGTCAGTTATGAGAACCTTGAGAAGGCCATGGAAAGTTTGTCAGAATTGATCTTAACCTTACAAGGTGATGGTAATTATAATGGTGTTGCAAAATTGGTTGAGGAAAAAGGCAAAATCAAAGAAGCTCTGGCTTCGGATTTAAACAAATTATCCCGAAAAGGAATACCTGTTGATGTGGTGTTTAACCAGGGTGTGGATGTACTTGGCATATAAAATATTTTGATTTGACATAGGGGTAAAATGACAAGTAGTTGTCTTATTAACGTGTTTATGAGAATGAAACCTCTTTAATAGCGC
>JAHHJO010000174.1:0-11624 GCA_018680275.1 Bacteroidia bacterium | reverse complement strand
GTTCTTCACTTTCCCTCATTATTCTCTTATTGATTTATATTTTGCTTGCAGCCATGCCCCAGGGCAGGACGCTGGTGGTGAGCGTATTTGAAAGTGAAATTTCGGCCTTCATCATTATAATCCTGGTAAATTTTCTCGCGCTGATCCTTTCCCATTTTCCTCATTATTTCGATATCGCTTTACAAAATCAAAATGTACCGTGGGAAAAGACCTATGGGAAATGGCCGCTCGGGCTGGTATACTACAAACCATCATTTACAAAAATTGGGAACAAGTGTAAGGAGTCTAACGAAAATCATAAAGAGGAAGGGCAGGACATCTATCTGACAATTCTCAGAAGGCATATTGGCTTACTGACTTATATCGTTTGGATCGGTATCCTTCTGGATGTATACCTTGAAGTGTTCAATTACGGTCAAAAATCTACGTGGATACTGTCAGCTATCTGGCTTGCATTATTATTTATCCAGATAAATGTTGAGGTAAATCTTACCCGGGAGATCAAAGATCCTTCGAAATTGAGGACAAGGATTAAAAACACCCTGGCAGCGTTCCAGTTTTTTATTGTATTGACTATTTTTTTCCTGGCTTTACTTATTTATGGCATTTATTCGAGTGGATGGTCAAGTACAAATCTGGTCCTCATGTTGATGACAAGTATATTGTCAGCTATACTTTTTATTTTTTTCCGAAGTTCTCGTAAATGGTTTATTTATTTCAGGGCAGAAGAACAAAAAGACCAGGAAGACGGATTGAATTATAAACGCAATCCATTAGTAGATCAGGATACCCCAGACAAGCAAGCCTTTAAAGTCAAGGAATATATTCCGCTTTATTACTTTTCCAACCAGGTAAATTATCTAAAAGCAATGTCACTATTTGGTATTTTGATTACCATAGTAATTCTTGTTTTTAATTTGGTACCGTCACTTGAAATATGCTGGATAAATCCGATAGCCCTGGTCATTATGTATGTTTTGATTTATTATGCAATCATCACGATTACACTTAAACATGCTCTGTACTATAGTCGTATCCATGAGAATCAAAAGAGCGATGGAAAAAATGAAACAAAGGAATTCAGATGGACTGGTTTTTACAAACGGGTGTTTCAATTATTTTTTGCTTTTGTGGCGGTATTGTTCCTTGCCGGGTCAGCATGTCCTAGTAAAATGCACTTCGTTCCAGTTGAGAAAGAGTTAAATGCTATTGGTATCCATAAATTCCTGGATCATTTTGATACAGATGAAGATAATACTTCAGACAAATTCATTCTGGGTTCTTATGGCGGTGGTTTAAAGGCAAATTCATGGAACCTGATTTTGCTGACTGAAATAATCCGGAATGAAAAGCATTTCCTTGATTCTACCTTATGTATGTCCGGTGTTTCCGGTGGAGCTATCGGTCTGGCCAACCTGGCTGCTATGTTCAGAAGAATGAAAGACCCGACACATGATAGCTGGGATTCAACTGTTGCAGAAATCGGAAAATCGAATATGCTATCCACAGATGTGAATGGTATATTTTTCAGGGATCTTGTGTTTAAGATGTTTCCGTTGAATTTTATACCCGTCAAAGACAGGGCTTACGAATCCATGAAGTTATATTCAAGATTTACAGGAGATAATGAATACGGGCTCAATACTTCGTTTATCGATTATTACCGTGAGTTATTTGATACAATGGATTACTTTCCTGCAATAATTTTTAATACAACCCCAACGCAAAGCAAATTTGGCGTTGCGTGTTCGATAGACGGTATTAGTGATTTTCCAATTTCTATAGATATTCTGGATCAGAACGCGGAGGGTGAATCATTAACATTTTATGGTGCTGCTTCTACTACAAACCGGTTTCCAATAGCATCACCAGCTGCGAGGATTGAAGGAAAGGGATATTTTGTGGACGGGGGATACTTTGAAAATTCCGGTTTGTTGAATGCATATCATTTCTACACAGAAGTCAGAGATTCCCTGGATACCGGTTCAGGTAGATTTTTTGCATTAAACATTGTCAATGATAAACAATCCTTCATCAAGGACCGATTTGATCAATATTTTGATCCATCCAGTAATATGCATACAGAAAAAAGCTCCAGTGAATTTTCTTCTATTTTAAAAGGCATCCTGGCGCTGGAAAGAATGCCCGAGTTTGCGCGTGAACTTATCAGGAATGATACCACCATTGAACTGATTACCATTTATATGCCTGAACTGTACAATGTCGAAGATGTCGCAAATACTTATGGATTAAAAAGTCTTGGCAGTAAAATGGAATCTGAAGTCAGGAAGAGGGCCAGAAACGACAGTATTAAAATCGTGAACGCCCTGGAAGCGTTCTATAATGATTCTGGAACAGGCAAAACGGTTCATGACTGTGGAATTGTAATACCACCTACAGGGAGAATACTTTCAAAAGAAGCTTTTCATTACCAGATGGCGATGTCAAGGTACCATATTGATGTAACTCAGACTATTAAGTATATTGATTCAATATTGACTTACCCGAATGAAGAGGAGGATTAAAACTTGAGAAATCCAGGTAACTTATTGATAAACAAAATACCTGAAAAGCGGAAAGCTGATCAAAATTCCTGTGATAATGGCCACAATAATCTTGGAAATCAAATATTGTATATTCAGGATATCTGTAAAAAAGTACATTCCTGCCACGTTGGCCATAAGGATTATTCCACTTGCTACAGCATACCTGAAAGCCTGGGCCACTATAAATGACTCGGGACGCTTGAATGCCCAGTATCTGCCTAATAGAAAGCTGACTATTGCTCCAAAGGCACTTGCGATTGCAGTAGAAACCAGGTAATAGATTCCGAATAACTCGGTCAGAATGACCAGGGTGACAAAATCAACAGCGGTTGCCAGAAAGGAACTAAGCTGCGATTTAAAAAAGGATTCAAAAAACGGAACATTATGCCTGGACATGGATAGTTAAAGCTGTTGTTATTTTCTTTTTGAGAGAACGATCAATTCTAGTGAACCAGCCCGATTCATTTCAAAGATCATTGTATCTGAATCCAGTCTTACAATTTTGACATTCTTTTCTTTCTGGCCGGTTTCTGTAGTATATAATTTATCAAAGGAAATATAGTAACTCCCTTCCTCTTTTTGTGAACCATAATCAACCATATAATTTGATGCATCATCAAAGCTGAAGTCCATTTTCTGGTTAACTTTTTCGCCTGTATTCTTAATATACCAATCTATACTTTCCCAATCACCCAGGATATCTGTTTTTGCCTGTTTGTTATCCTGGCACCCGCTAAATACAAATACCATTAAAAGTAAAATGAGTAATGTTTTTTGTACCATGATTATCTTGTTTGTAATGAACTAACTGTGTAAAGTATATTCATATTCCCTGGGATAGAAAGAAATTAATCAAATGAAGGCAAATACAGGTATATACTCCTGCAAGAACGTCATCGAGCATTACCCCTAAACCACCTTTGATCTTTTTATCTATAGTTCTGACTCCCAGCGGTTTAAGGATGTCAAAAAACCTAAAGAGGACAAAGCACAGTAGAATGTTAACCCAGGTGACAGGAAGAAATAATATTCCGATCAGGTAGCCTACAAACTCATCTATAACAACTTTTGACGGGTCATCTCCCCATTCTGCTGTCAATTTATCTGTGGACCAGATTCCAACAAGACCACATATAATAATCAGGGTTAAAAGAAGTGGTGTAGATATTATAAAATCGAACCATTTACTGAGTCCCAATAAAAAAACAGCTCCTAAAGCACCAAATGTACCTGGTGCTACAGGAGCATATCCCAGTCCAAAAACAGTAACTACTGTTTTATGAAACCACATATTATTCTTCGTAATCAAGGCCCAGGTGAGTGATCAGTTCTTCACCGGCTATGTGACGTATTGTATTCTCAAGTTTTGCCAATTGCTTGAAAATATCATGCTGTGGATAAACACCTTTTGGTGTTTGAGGTGACTTGAGGTAGAATGACAACCATTCCTGTATTCCTGACATACCTGCTCTTTTAGCGAGATCGAGGAAAATAGCCAGATCCAGGACGATAGGTGCCGCCAGGATTGAATCCCGGCACAGAAAGTCCACCTTGATTTGCATAGGATAGTTAAGCCACCCTTTGATATCAATATTATCCCAGCCTTCTTTATTGTCTCCCCGTGGCGGGTAGTAATTAATTCTTACTTTATGATAGAAGTCTTTGTACAGTTCAGGATACATTTCAGGTTCCAGGATTTGTTCAAGGACACCCAGTTTTGAAACTTCTTTAGTTTTGAAATTATCCGGATCATCCAGTACTTCACCGTCCCTGTTGCCAAGGATATTGGTTGAAAACCAACCTTCGATTCCAAGTGCCCTGGCTTTAAATCCTGGTGCAAGGATCGTCTTCATAAGAGTTTGTCCAGTCTTAAAATCCTTACCTGCGATCGGAGTACCAGTTTGTTTGGCTAATTCCACCAACGCAGGCACATCACAGGAAAGGTTTGGTGCACCGTTGGCATAAGGGATACCCATTTTTATAGCCGCATACGCATAAATCATACTTGGCGGAATATCCTTGGAATTTCTTTTCAACCCGGTTTCGAAGCTTGCTATAGTCTGATGTACTTTGGACTCTTCTATATAAATCTCTGTGGAGCCACACCACACCATAACAAGTCTGTCGCAACCATTATCTTTCTTGAATTTCCTGATATCCTTCATGAGGGCCTCGGCAAGTGCCATCTTG
The DNA here is from genome assembly GCA_018680275.1 of Bacteroidia bacterium. Lineage (GTDB taxonomy): Bacteria > Bacteroidota > Bacteroidia > Chitinophagales > Saprospiraceae > RFSX01. The sequence goes on along the minus strand of JAHHJO010000174.1, from coordinate 6,888 downwards.
GTCTTGGCTTTCTTAATATGTGTACCATGAAGTTTTTTCACATATTGCTTATCAAATACCGCTTTCATCGGTTTGATATTTTCCAGGGGTCTTTTCAGCTTTTTAAGAAGGTTTATATCGAGAACGCCGGCATGTACTGCTGCTTCATACATATTCTCACTAAATATGTCCCAACCTCCAAAAACAACATTTTTCAGCGGAGCGAGAGGCGCCAGGTCTTTAATAAATGGTTTATTCTTTTTGGTTCTCTTTCCAAGACGAATTCTTCCCATTTGTGATAATGACCCGATGGGTTCTTCCAGGCCGCGATTAACGGCCATTACTCCAGCGATAAAAGTAGTTGCGACGGCTCCCATACCAGGGGTTAAAATCCCTAATTTGCCGGTAGCTTTTCCCACATTGTTTTTAGTTGCAGACATTATTATAAGAGTTTATTTAATTTACACCATTCAATTGTTTCATCCAGACCTTTTCGGAGGTCATAAACGGGTGCGAAGTTAAAATCATTTTTTAAATCTTTCACGTCAATTGCAAAAGACCTTGCTTTTAATTCATTTACTTTATTCCTGTTAAGTACCGGGTATTCACCATTTATATAGCCAATGCCTTCATTTAAAAATGCTGCCAGCCGAAGAAATGAAATCGGTATTGTCAATTTCAGGGTATTTTTCCTGGACAGGACACTTTTTAATAACAGGTTGTATTCATAGCTTGAATATACCGTGCCATCACTGACAAAGTAGCCTTTGTTGCTGTGTTGAGAACTTAAGGCATTAATAATAAGATTAGCCAGGTCCTTGACATAAATAAAACTTAACTCCTGTTTACCAAGACCAATTTTTGGTTCGATACCAGATTTAATAGTTTTATAAACAGTGACAAAATCTACATCACGAGGTCCATATACAGCTGTTGGTCTGAAGATCAGACTCGGAATACTATTAAAAGATTCAAGGAATTGTTCTGCCTGAAGTTTTGATTCTCCATACCAGGTATTAGGATGAGGCACGGAATCGGAAGTCAGAATCTGTTCCTTTTGGTAGTCAGCAGGTCCATAAGCTGCCAGGCTTGATATAAAGACAAGTTTTTCAGGGATAACATTTTCTTCAATGAGTATTTTGCAAAACTTCCTGGTATAACCTGCATTGACTTTAAAATAGGTTTCTTTATCCGGTGCCCTGGTTATTCCTGCATTTAATACAATAAAGTCAAAATGATGAGATCTTAATTTTTCCCTGAGATTGTCTTCATTTTCAAAATCATAATAAAAGAAATTAATTCTGGGGTCCAGGAGATATCGTTTATTCGAGGATTTTCGTATTCCAGCAAAAACGTTATATCCTTGTCGAATAGATTCTTCAACAAGGTAACTGCCGACAAAGCCGTTAGATCCGGTAATTAATATTTTCTTACTCATTTATTAAGTGAGCGGAGCCCTGTACAGTCGGTACGTTTTATATTTTTTACCGTTAAGGTTTTCTGCTGCTTGTACCATAGGAATATTGTTTTCAAGTATCCAGGATGCTTCACCTCCATCCAGTTTTCTTTTCCTGGCTTCCAGAATATTTCTGGCGAAGAAAATAGCTCCGATGCCTTTTTTTCTGTATTCTTCTTTTACTCCGGTAGCCAATACTCTAACAGATTTTATTTTTTTCTTGTTCCACAATAGTTTAAAAATATTGAATGGGAACAAGCGGCCTCTTTTGAAGTTGATTGTTATCTCATTGATATTGGGTAAAGAGATCGAAAATCCTATAGGTACGCCGTTGTCCTCTGCAATAAAACCGAAATCTTCATCTGCCAGCATTTTCAGTCCATCTGCCAGGTGTTTGAATTCAGATTCTGTAAATGGAACGAAACCCCAGTTATCTTCCCATGCCAGGTTATACACTTCTTTTATCTTGACAACCTCTTGTTTGAATTTTCGAAGATTAATATTTCTAATGATCACACCCTGGGATTTCAATCGGGTTTCCAGCATGGTGCATAGCTTGATAGATTTATCCGAAGCTTCAAAAGAAGGTATGAAATATGCAAAGAGGTCCATTTCCTTAACGAGGCCTAATTCTTTCAATATCCCGTCATAGTAGGGCTTATTATAGGTCATCATAATCTTTGGTGGAGAATCAAACCCATCTACAAGAAAACCGGCTGTTTCATTGGTTGTAAAATTTGTGGGGCCGATCATTGCTTCGTAGGATTCGGTTCTGAGCCATGCTTTGGCTCGATCCAGAAGAGCCTCAGCGATCTTTGTGGATTCTTTAAAATCAAAAAAACCGAAGAATCCTACATTCGACTTATGGTATTCGTTATACCTGGAGTTCTTTATGGCTGCAATTCGGCCTGCTATTTTCCCGTGTTCAAATGCCAGGAAACATTGCACATCACCATATTCAAAGAAAGGATACTTTTTACGGTTGAACATTTCCTTTTGTGCAATATATAATTCAGGTACATAATTCGGATCACCCTCATAAAGAACATGAGGATAATTAATAAACTGTTTTATTTCTTTTTTAGAATTGGCCTCTATAACGATGAGACTCATACACTCGAATTTTCGGTATCAAATACACCGATCTTTTGCGATATTTTATAAATCTTTTCAATAGACTCCTGTATCTGTTCTTTCGTATGTGTGGCCATTATTGAATACCTGATCAATGATGATGAACTTGGAACAGCAGGAGAGACAACAGGATTTACAAATACACCTTCGTCAAGAAGCATCTTGGTTAATTTGAAGGTTTTGAAATCATCCCTGATATATATTGGAATAATCGGGGTAACCGTGTGCCCTGTATCAAATTTGTAATGATTAAAGAGATCCATTGCAAACTTTGTATTATCCCACAGCCTCTCTATACGTTCCGGTTCCCTGTTAATCAGATCGACAGCAGCAATTACAGAAGCGGCATTAGCCGGCGCAATACTGGCACTGAAAATAAGAGATCGGGCATTATGTTTGAGGTAATTAATAGTATCGTTATCTGCGGCAATAAATCCTCCAATAGAGGCGAGTGATTTACTGAATGTACCCATTATCAGATCTACTTCATCTGTTAATCCGAAGTGATCTGCTGTACCTTTACCATAAGAACCCATTACACCAAGACCATGGGCATCATCAACCATAATATTTGCATTATACTTTCTGGCTAGTTTGACTATCTCAGGTAAATTGGCGAGATCTCCCTCCATACTAAATACCCCGTCTACTGCTATCAGCTTGATTTTGTCCATTTCAGTTCTCTGTAGAACCTTTTCAAGGGAAGCCATATCATTATGACGGTATTTAAGAACCTTGGCAAATGAAAGTCTGGCACCGTCAATGATACATGCATGATCAAGGTCATCTATAATGACATAATCGTGTCGGCCTGGAATAGATGAGATGACACCCAGATTAACCTGAAAACCGGTACTGAAAACAATCGCACCTTCCTTGCCTACATATTTGGCAAGCTTTTCTTCAAGTTCAAGGTGGATATCCAGAGTTCCATTAAGGAATCTTGATCCGGCGCAACCTGATCCATATTTATCAATAGCTTTTTTTGATGCCTCCTTTAATTCAGGATGGTTTGTCAGGCCCAGGTAACTGTTTGAACCAAACATCAGTACATCTTTACCTTGAATCTTTACAATAGTATCCTGTTCTGATTCTATAGTTCTGAAATACGGATATAACCCCATTTTCTGGACTTGTTGTGGGATATTATAAGCCGCCATTTTTTGTTTCAGCATAACTCTAATTTTTACGGGTCTAACAAATATAGCTTATGATCTTGTCGTACCACTGAAGGGCAAATTTACGATTTACTATTGATTCTGTTATAATTAATCCCAAAATGGCACATAACATACCCGCAAGAACATCTAATACATAATGATGGTTTGAATAAACAGCTCCAAACCATATGGATACCATACTGACGATAAACAGGCTTGTAAGATATTTATTTCCAAATTTCATTGAATAATAGACAAGAATCATAGGAAAAGCAGCATGCATTGAAGGCATGGCACCAAATGTGTTGGTCCCCTGTGCATACATGTTTTGGTATATTGGAACACCAATCAGCTGGTCAAATCTTGATAATCCTGCTGCACTGTTGCCGGCATCAATTGCAAACTGGTTTCCAAATTCCAGATAATACCAGGGTGGGGCGGCTGGAAAAACAATATATCCAATAAACCCGAGTATGTTTGCGATCAGGAAGCATAACCAGAAGTCAAAAAGCAGTTTTTCTTTCTTACTAAAAAATAGTATCAGGCCAAAAATTATGGGGAAAGGCGCCCAGGTGATGTAAAATGCACCTGATATCACATCGAATAGCAGTGACTGATGATTATTGAAATATTCACAAAGTGTCATTCTTATTCCTTCAGAATGGATACCAAAAAGTTTTAATTCGAGTAGGTAAAGATCTTCAATATGGATCGGAAACTTGTTGTAGTAGTGCAACACTTTCAGAGAACTGTAACAAAATAGATAGATAAAGAATGGAAAGAATCCAATAGCTAATATTCTTGTCCGGTAGTTAATGAAGAAAAGCAGGACAATGACAAAATAAAATATGATCGTAGGATTATCCAGACCGACGATCAATCCAAACCAAAGCCAGTAGAACAAGGTGAATAAGGCAGCGGCGATTAACCATCCTCTGCCGAATCTCTTAAATTCCGATTGATCGGTCATATCTGATTATATCAGGATTTTTTCGTAACAAGGAAAATGAGAGTTGGTTTCTGTACCATAGAGCTCTATGTATTTCACATCAGGAAATAATCCCAGTTCATCTGCATATACATAAATATTATTGAGATATGCATCCTTCCCATTGATCCGGGTGATAATGTTGTATCCTCCACTATTATTGAGTGCCAGGAAAAATCTTAATTTATTATAGGATACCATTGAAATCTCAAAGGTATGATTATCAATTTTTTCTGATGTATACCCGAAAGCAAGTTTATTCTGTATATAATTCAATTCCTGGATGTTTCCTCCGGAAGTATATTTTAACCAATATACTTTGAGGGGCGTTGTTTCATTGATTAACCCAGCTAAATCCTGGTTGAGAACATAAACTACTGTGTTCATATTAAGATTGCGCTGGATATAAAACAGAAGCCCTTTTAAACCTGATGGAGAAGGGTAATTTTCAGGAAGCCCTTTCTCTCCAAAAATCTTGAATTGTGATTTTTTTAAACTGGTCAGCATTTTAAATAATTAGGATTAACCCAAATTACTATTTAAAGCACTTTTTTCAATGATTTATTGCATCAATTTTCTTTTTGCAAAACTTAATCGTCTTAGGGCGGTCACATTTGCAGATATGGCAAGGAAGAATATAGGCCAGGCAAATATCGAAACCATTTCAAATATAGGTTGAGGGAACCAGTCTACGACAATTTCATATTCACTGCCAACAAGATGTGAAATCAGGCCGCATAGGATACTGCTCACAGATACAATAACGATCCTTTCAGGTCGCTGCATCAATCCAACGCTTGCATTGACACCGAGTCCTTCGGCCCTTGCTCTTGTATAACTTACCATGATTGACCCTATCATGGCGATAAAGCAAAAAATCGATGTAAACAAGTAGTCCTGGGTTACAAAATAATAACAGAAACCAAAGAACATGACCAACTCGCTGTATCGATCCAGGACTGAATCAAATAGAGCACCAAATTTATGTTCCTGGTTACTCAGTCTGGCCAGTCTGCCATCAACCATATCCATTGCACCCCCTAAAAGGATAATAATACCCGCATATGCAATATACTTATGATTGTTCCGGGCACCATATTCAGCTCCATATATCAGGACGACTGTGGAAAGTACATTAAGAATGAATCCAAGGAAAGTAATCATATTTGGAGTGATCCCCATTTTAATCAAAACCTTTATGAAGGGATTCATAAGATTGTAAGCGACTTGTTGAAGGCTTTGTTTTACTTGATTCATTCGAATATTAATTCTTGCGAAAATTATGCTTTAATATTGCAATTATTAAATTGTGCTTCTTTTTTTATACAAATCTACTTATTCAAAAGTTGAATCACTAAATAAACAGGAATTAGGATGAATAGTAAAATTGCAGGAATTGGACATTATTTACCTGATCGGGAGGTTAGTAACGCGGAATTGACAAAATATATGGATACCTCGGATGAATGGATCCAGGAAAGAACAGGTATTAAAACAAGGAGATATGGTGAAAAACATAAAGAAACCACATCTACCATGGCTGCACGAGCATCAGAAATTGCCATAGAAAGAGCAGGGATCAACAAGGAAGATATTGATTTTATCATTTTTGCTACGCTAAGTCCTGATTACTATTTCCCAGGTGGTGGTGTATTGCTTCAAAGAGAGCTTGGAATCACCAAAACCGAAATTGGCGCATTGGATATACGAAATCAATGCACTGGTTTTGTATATGGTCTTTCTGTCGCTGATCAGTTTATTAAATCAGGTATGTATAAGAATATTCTGCTGGTAGGCTCTGAAATGCATTCCAGTGGACTAGATTTCAGTACCGAGGGAAGAAATGTCACAGTTATATTTGGTGATGGTGCCGGTGCTGTCGTATTGCAACCAACAGAAGAAGAGGATAAAGGTGTGCTGACATCACATCTGCATTCTGATGGTACTTATGCTGAAGAGCTGGCTTTGCTCAATCCAGGATGCCATGGTGGATACCATGGAAATAAGGAAATGTATGGATATCCCGAAGATGAAAATCCAGGTGGAATTTTCCTCACAGATACAATGATGGAAAAAGGCCAGATATATCCTTATATGAACGGGCAGGTCGTGTTTAAAAAAGCGATCGTAAAATTCATAGAGGTTATCGGGGAAGCTTTGCAGGCAACAGG
>JAHHJO010000489.1:0-2747 GCA_018680275.1 Bacteroidia bacterium | reverse complement strand
GATTTTTCGTTTACCCTGGCTGCTGAAAAATACCAGGAATTCAAATCCGAAGATGCCCTGTCTATATATCCGTCTGACTGAATGAGTGAATACCTGCCTTCAATCTGGAAAGCGTCATTGATCAACCCTGTATTCATAGAAACCCCAAATTTCTTGGTATCGAGTGACCCGTAAGACGTATTTATTTCCACAAAGGAATTCTGGTATATCTGGCCGGTGTTAAGTCCTATTGATGCACCAAAAGCACCTGCACCGTTTGTGGAGGGCCCTACCCCTCTTTGCAATTGAATATTTTCAACACTGCTTGCAAAATCCGGAAGATCCACCCAGAAAACACCATGACTTTCACTGTCATTGAGAGGAACTCCATTGATCGTCACATTGATCCTTGTGGCGTCAGATCCCCTGACACGCATTCCTGTATAACCCACACCTGCACCTGCATCTGAAGTCACAACTACCGACGGCATCATCCTGAACAGGTAAGGTACATCCTGTACAGAATGGGCTTCTTCAATTTCCTCTTTATTCATATCGGAATAACTGAAGGGGGAACTCGATTCCAGGCGATTCGCTATAAGTTGAATTTCATCAAGTTTATAATAGGTGCCTTTCATAGATAAATCCATCGTGAGATTATCATTTAAAATGATATCTACTACTAAATCTTCATAACCGACATAACTGCATTTGAGCTTATAGTTACCTGCAGGAATACCTTCAAGCTTGAAATTTCCCCTGTCATCAGTAATACCTGCAAAGTTAGAATCCGGAATAAATACAGAAGCTGCAATCAATTGCTCTCCTGATTCATTGGTCAGCTTTCCACTGATCGAGTATTGTCCTGAAAGCACAGACACATAAAAGAAAAGAATCACAAAAAGGCACGCGTTTTTCATCGAGAATAATTTTACCATGATAATAAACGGAGTCTTAAAACTTAAGTGAGGATACATTTCCCTTTCCGGCATTACCCGGACAGGTTCAATGGGTATGATCTCAGCTCCCGGATCTATTTCCAGGGCACCCCTTGGCTACAAAGTTAGATCAATTCAACGCAATCATACAATCATTGATCAATTTTTTACATTGATCAACCCTGTCATTCCCCTGACCCCGGATTATTTGATAAGGCCATTCCAGCTTTTTTAATTCATTTTCATATTGCTGAAACAAATGAAGACGGTCATCTCGATTTTCCCTTAACGGATCAAATTCCCATTCGATGTCGGGGTACATCAATAAGACGATATCAAATTCACCTTCAGATAAAGCGTCATCTATAAAGCCGGGATATCGTTTAAATCTGTATAGAAACCAAATCTTGAAATTCAGCATATAGGTATCCAGGATCACATTCTGGCCTGAACGTTCCCTGTAAATCCTGATATGTTCACTGGCCATATATGCAAGATCATCATAAGTATAGCCGGGACCATTTATTTCGAGATATTGCCTTGCATATTCAGGGATGTATTGAAAGCCGAAATCTTCGGCAAGTCTGAGTGCCGTGCTTGTCTTACCTGTTGATTCGGGTCCTGTGATCAGTACTTTCATAAAACTCATTGCATGGATTTTTTCCAGGAAAAGTAACCGAATATCGAAAGCAGGAAATAAATAACCATTAAGCCTGAATAAAATTCAAGGCCCCTGTCAGCGTATAACCATATTGAAAATCCATTGATCATTATCCAGAGTAACCATGCTGACAATATTTTATGTGCCTCCATATAACTGGCCAGGAAACTGAATATTGTAGATACAGCATCAGCATATGGCCTGGCAGCATCTGTTGCAGTACTAAAGTATTTTCCGAGTGCGAAACTAAATATCACTCCTGTTACAACAACAATCATATGGTAAATTGTTCCTACCGATCGAACCTTTTCATTCGCCCGATCAATCTTTCTCCATGTGTGAATACCATAGAATCCAATAAATACATAATAGAAATACAATATGGATTCGGAATATAGTTTGGTATAGTAAAAAAGCACTATGCTGCTTAATGATGAGAGGATACCAAAAAACCAGCACCAGATATTTTGCCGGATCAGGAGTACAATAAAACAAAGACCGGTGATTACAGCGAATATTTCCAGACCAAGCAACATAAAAATTCCTTGTTTTAAATTTAATTTAAGCGAAAGATAAAACTTATAATATCCTTACTCTTTTAATACTTGATTTTAAAAAAATAAGAGCTTATTAGAGAAGCCAGGCGATAGTAATTTCTTATTTATCCCGATAATTCAACTACTTTCTATTTACTAATACAAATCCGAAGCTTAATTGAAATATATTTGCAGATATGCATGACATAGAACCATATTTCAAATGGCGCCAATACTATGATGCGGCTTCTGATAAACAATCACCTTTCTTTGGAAGGGAATACAGTGAATTTACCTTTACGAATAAGGTATATAATTACTTTATTCATCCACAATGGGATGCGATGGGATCTGCCACATTGTACATCAAGGTTTTATTTGCAGATTATGATGAAAAATATGCATTAATTGAATTGATCGGTGAATGGAATGATTGCCTGAATAATGATATCATGTTCCTGAAAAGGCACTTCGCTGACCATCTGATAGACAAAGGCATCACAAAATTTGTTCTTTTCTGTGATAATGTTTTGAACTTTCATGGCTCGGATGACAGTTACTATGAGGAATAGTGGGATGATGTCAAAGAAGAGGAAGGGTGGATCTGTATGGTCAATACGCATGATCATGTAC
>JAHHJO010000116.1:0-3374 GCA_018680275.1 Bacteroidia bacterium | reverse complement strand
CAAGGTGGACTGACTTTTTCACCACAGATGGAGAAAAGGAATGGAGAAATCGTGATTCAGAATTTGAATCAATAATTAAGACAAAATCTGAAATGATAGAAAAGTGGAACCTGGGATGGTCTTGTCTTTTTAATGCACTACACTCTGTGAATGAAAGTAATTTTGAATCAGAAATATTCATTAGAAATCAAAGCCATACAATTGTTGAAGCAGTTAATAGACAAATGATGCATTATGCATACCATATTGGTCAAATTGTATATCTGGGAAGAATGATTAAAAGCAAAAACTGGATAAGTTTATCGATACCAAAAGGTAAATCTGCCAACTTCAATACAGAAAAGTTTTCAAAGGGGAAACATAAAGGACATTTTACAGATGAGTATAAGTAATTGTTTTTGGCATATTTATTACTTTCTAAAATGAGTATAACACCCTTTTATTCTGTAAAAGCATACAAGTAATAACCTAGCTTATACTTACATTTGCGCCTCATAAAAGTGCTTTCAGCTGGATAAGGCCTGTTACATATTTTTCTTGCTATTGATGTCTTCATATGCCATGGGACAAGGTCAGAATAAATTGACTTCTGCCTCCAGGACAAATGAGACAATAAGCATTGATGGTAGAATGTCAGAAGACGCATGGAGAACTGCTGAGATCGCCACTGATTTCCTGGAACGGAACCCAACCGAAGGACGAAAACCTGAATTTAAAACTGAAGTAAGAGTACTCTACGATGATGATAATGTCTATGTACTTGGATACTGCTATGATAATCATCCGGACAGTATATTAACGCAGCTGGGAGAACGTGATGACAGATTGAATGCAGACCGTTTTAGTGTGTCATTTGACACTTATAACAAGATGTTGGATGCATTTAAATTTTCAGTATCCTCTTCTGGTGTGCAGTCAGACTCAAGGACTTCAGATTCAAAATTTAATGCGGTATGGGAAAGTGCCGTTCAGATTGTCGACGATGGCTGGATCGCTGAAATCAAGATACCTTATTATTCTCTCAGGTTTCCAAAAGGAGAAGAACAGTTATGGCGGGTACAGTTTGAACGAGAGATCAGGCGCAGCCGTACTGAATTGCAATGGTGCCTGGTACCTAAAAATATAGAAACAAGGCTTAATTACTGGGGTCTATTGACAGGATTGAATGAGATAAAAGATCCACTTCGTCTTTCATTATCCCCTTATATTTCATCATTTGCTGAATTCTCCAATAATGAAAGTGCGATGGGTTATGGTGCCGGCGCTGATCTTAAATTGGGACTCAACGAGAGTTATACATTGGACATGACCTTGCTACCGGATTTCTCCCAGGTCAGGTCTGACAACATTGTTAAGAACCTTGGTGCTTTCGAAGTGGTCTTTGATGAGCAACGACCATTTTTCCAGGAAGGTGTAGATCTTTTCAACCTGGGCGATTTGTTTTATTCAAGACGAATTGGTGGTTTACCTGATCAGTATAGTGCAGCCTCAGACGATCTGGGTGAAGGAGAAGACATTTATGAGAATCCTATAAACTCAAGACTTATAAATGTCGCCAAGGTTTCAGGCAGGAACAGGAACGGGCTGGGAGTTGGTGTCATGAATGCGATCACTGCTCCCACCGATGCTATAATCGAAAATACTGAAACCGGAGATACCAGGGAATTCCAGACCAACCCGTTGGTAAACTACAGCATTGTTTCCATTGATCAGAACCTGAAGAATAACAGTTCTGTATATTTCATCAACCTGAACACTACCCGTTTTGGTGATTACACAGATGCCAATGTATCAGCGGCAGGATTTAACCTGGTGACCAGGAACTCAGCTTACTCTGTTTCAGGAAATATAAAAGTTTCTCAAAGGGGCATAAATTTGCTGGATAATATTTTTAAGGCCAATGATGGAGATGATGGCCTGAGCTACTTGCTTAACATTTCTAAAATAAAAGGCAACTTTAAATTTGAACTGGCCAGTGAGAGTAAGTCTTCTAATTACAACCCAAATGACCTGGGCGTAAACTTTGCAACCAACATCAGGAATCATTCACTTAAACTTGAATACAACAAGTACAACCCCTTCTGGATTCTGAATCGCAGCAGGAATTCGATTACATTCAGCCTTGATCAGGATTATACCACAGGTGAGATATTAAAGAAAAAATACAGGGCCAGATTCTTTTTCATGTTTCCAAGTTTCACCGCTATATTTTTCAATATGAGCTCACAGATTGGAGATGGTATAGACTTGTTTGAGTCACGGGTATCAGGGCAAAAATTTATCATCCCGGAGTTTTACTACAACGGCGTCGGTATCTCAACCGATTATCGGAAAAGCTTAGCCCTGGATGCCGAAATAGGATACGGGGAAGGTTATTTTACGGATTATGTAGTCAACCATTATTTTCAAACGGAAATAGAACCTATCATTCGGATCAATGACAAACTGACATTAAGACCCAGTATAAATTATAGCATATTTCTTAATGGTGCCGGATATGCAGGATATTTTGATGATCAACCCAAATATGGAGTCAGGGACGTCAGGACCATGGTTAATATTTTGCAGGGAAAGTACCTATTTAAAAACAACCTGTCGCTCACTCTCAGGATCAGGCATTATTGGTCTTATGGGCTTTATGATTATTACGGAGACCTTGATGATGACGGATATATCATACCCGATGACACCTTTACTGGCAACGCAGATTTTAACTTTAACGCCTTTAATACGGACCTGATATTTGCATGGCAATTTGCACCAGGCAGTTTCCTGAATGTTGTGTACAAAAATGAATTGCAAAGAGACGAACAGGATATCCAGCGATCTTATTTCAATAATTTATCCTCTGTTTTCAATGAAGACCAAAGGAATACAATTACAATGAAACTGATCTACTTTCTGGATGCTGTATCCAGTTACGAAAATGTATTTAGAAATCAGGATTAAAATCTATTCTTGTATAGCCGACAACAAAACTCTAGCTCTCGACATCAAGCTTAATTTGTCGCAAACTATGTCGTTATAGAGCAATCTTCTTAATCGGGATAAAGTGTAATTTTAACAGAATAATTAACCAATATTTTCAAAAAAAAATAAAACCAGTAGGATGAGAAAATTAGCAATGGTCGTATTATTGATTTCATTTTTTCACATATCAAATGCCCAGGAAGTTCTCCCGGTAAATAAATACATAACAGGAGGTTCAATAAATTTCCTGCATCAAAACAACACATATCCTCTCTCCAGTCTATCAATTATTTCGGGAATAGGAGGCATCTATTCAAGCAATACTGACGAAATCAAGAATACAAGCCTTGCGTTTACCCCTTATTTTGGCAAGGAAATCAATCCTCGTTTGATGGTCGGTTTAC
>JAHHJO010000511.1:0-17579 GCA_018680275.1 Bacteroidia bacterium | reverse complement strand
ATATCATTTTGACCAGATAGGTGAAGCTGACACCATTCGCACGGAAGGACAATACGGACTTGTGCAGCACCTTGAAAATGGTATCAGGCTGCAAAGAGAAGATTCAGATTATCACTTTAAAGCCAGTATTATTTTGCCTGGCAGACACATATCAGAAGCCTACAATTTGCTCAGGTCGATGCTTTTAACTAAAAATGAAAGGATCGCCTACAACCAAAGTTCAGTCTTCCTGGCCAATGTATCCGGAAATATAGACCATATTAAAATCAACCTGGATAGTCCTGTAGAGATCAGGACATTACCGGACGGAAGCGTAAAGATCAGTGTTATTACTTTTCATGAAGGCTGTACCAGCCTCTGATGAATTGCCTTTAGGAAGACGGATTGTTCCACCCTGCTACAAAGGTAGCGGGGTTTTTTATTTTGAAAGAAGCTCGATTAGCCCTGGTTTCTTTCTGACAGCAACGGCAACATGACTTCCGTCGTTCATCAACAGATATCCTCCCTCAGTCTTTATATATGCCTTAATATGATTCCTGTTGACAAGGTGAGACTGGTGAACCCTTAAAAAATGATCAGGTAAAATCCTTTCAAATTCTTTCAGTGTTTTTGTCACCAGCAACTTTGGTTCGTTGACAAAATGAAAGTTTGTGTAATTCCCCATTGCCTCCAAACGAATAATCTTATCTATCCGTGCCAATCTTATTTCTTCCTGGGTATTAAGGGTAATCGACCCGGAAAAACTTTCAGGCGCCTCTTCAGCCTCTCCCTTCATCTTCTCAATCGCTTTCTTTAATAATTCGGGATCAATAGGTTTTAAAAGATAATCGATTGCAGAGAACTGGAAGGCTTTGATCGCATGATCCCTGGATGCTGTGGTGAAAATAACCTTGTATTGTTTGTTATCGATGATGTCCAGTAAATCAAATCCATCACCATCACCCATGTGTATGTCTAAAAATATCAGGTCCGGTTCTACAGATTTCAAAAGTTTGGCTCCCGAAATCACACCTTCTGCCGTACCTACGACTTCAATGTCCAAAGCAGTGTCTTCAATATCCTTTTGAAGGCTCGCAATCGCCAGTGGCATGTCATCAATAATTACTGCTTTTATTTTCTTGGCCATGATTTCTATTGAATCGGTATTAATAAAATAACTTTTGTTCCACTTGGGTTCCCCTTTTGATCATATTGATCTACATAAACAATATTTTGTTGCTTGTTCCATTTGTCCAGTTTTTCCAGGCGCTCTTTTATCACTTCAATAGCTTTCGAGGAATGCCCTTCCTTTTTATATTTTCCCGCATTTGTCCTTCCAATCCCGTCATCCTCAATTTCAACCCTGACGTATCTGTCTTGCCTTTGAAACCGAAGATCAATGTGTCCCGAACCATCCTTGTATTTAATACCATGCAAAATGGCGTTTTCAACAAATGGCTGAATGATCATTACCGGAATCCTTGTGTCATCATCCGTATGATTTTCAAACTGGTAATCAAATTTGTTGTTCCTTATCATTTGCTCGATCTCGAGATATCGTTCCAGGAATTCGATTTCCATGCTCAATGTTGTCACTTCTGTAAAAGAATGATCAAGCAGTGTCCGCATCATTTGAGAAAAAGCATTCAAATGTTTTCTGGCTTCAGTATTTCTATCCAATGCAATCAAACCGCTGATACTGTTTAAGGCATTGAAAAGGAAATGAGGATTCATTCTCAGCTGACCCAGTTTTTGTTCTGTTTTCAAAACTTCCAGCTTGAGTCTCAACTTTTCTTTTTCAGCATTTAGAGCTTTTGACCTGATACCGTTTCGGATGATCAGTATGATAGCCAGCAAAAGTAATCCGGCAAGGGTAATAAATATATATGGCCACAAACCATTTATCAGTGGGGCTTTCTTTACAATCTCAACAGACTTGATCCTGCTGAAATTATTATCACCGGCTTTTGCCCTGAATTCCAGTTTATGCTTTCCATCGGGTACATCATAGATGGTAAATACGCTTTTGCGGCCATTGTCAGTCCAGTCGTCCTGATCATTCATTCTCATCTGGTAAGACAATGAAAGTGGATCAGGAGAATAAAATGCCTCACATTCCACCCGAAGATTATTCTGACGGGCTGATAATTCGATGGTTGTTGAAAGCGGGACAGGCAAATAATTGGATTCCAGTTTTCTTATAGATAATTCAGGGGGGGTATTTTCATGCCTAAATACTTTTCGGGATAGTTTGTTACCAGAAATAGTCCATAGGGTATTCCATTTGTCAACTACAAAATCATTTACATTCCCTGCTGCTTTCTGAAGCGTCTGATTTGTATCGTCAAATAAATACAACTCCTTCTCTTTGGACAGAAGCCACAATTGATGATTACGGTCCTTTAATGCTGTCACACGCTTTGGAAATTCAACTCCCGGAACATAATATTTTTTGAAATTCTTTCCATCGAAAGCCCATAATCCTTCGTTCCTGGATGATATCATCAAAATTGAATTATAGGAAATCACATCAATACCTTCGAAAGGCAATTGGGTGACTTCCTGTCTGTCTCCCTGGATACTTATTAATTTTTCTTTACAAACAACATATATCTTATCATTCATACATTCCATGCCAATGATGGTCTCAGGCTTTGTATCTACTGAAATTTCCAGGTTTAGCCACTGATCACCCTGGTCCTGGTATACCCTATTCTTCGATTTGGCTATGACTAAACCATTACAGGAAGAGAAATAATCTAATGGTTCAGAGAAAGATTTGACCAGTTTGGGTGACTCATCCTCCAGCTGTAACAATTTATCAAAATGAATAAAATATAAGTCTGATCCTGCACCTTCTAAAAACTGTAGTGCCCTGTCAGAAAAAGAAGATTTCTGAAAAAATCCATTACTCAGTGTATATACATCTCCCCTGAAGTCCTGGATGTAAACCACACCCCGATCATCGACCATTATATCCTCAATCGGTCGATCATGCTTCGCCATGAATTGACCATTCAAAACATGACCTGGAATAACAATTAGGAAAAGAATAAAATACTTCAGGATCAATACGTTTTATCTTTGTACTAATGTAATGTATTTAAGTATCGGCTTTATTGTGTATGGAAGTACAAAGATTATTTAATGTGTTTATTGTATTGTCAATTGCATTATTAAACTTCTGTATTGAACTTTCAACAAAAGAACTTGTACTATAATTTAAATATTTTTGAGCCAATTATAAATTAATGATAGACTCGATTGTACAGGATATTAAGCGTGCGATGAACTCCGGAACCATGATTACCAGGATAATCATGGTTAATGTAGGATTGTTTGTATTGATAAACCTGCTTAAGGTTTTCACCATGGGTGCAGGCCCTGGTGTGTTCATTTCGGTTAAAAATATTCTGTCCCTACCCTCTGATCCAATTACATTGATCAAACAACCCTGGAGTATCATTACCCATATGTTTCTGCATATTGGATTCTGGCACATATTCTGGAATATGCTTTTGTTTTATTGGTTTGGCAGGATAGTAGGTGACTTTCTTGGAGATAAAAGGATACTCCCTATATATATTCTGAGTGGCTTGTTTGGTGGCCTGGTTTATATCCTGTCAGATCATTTTCTTGGAGGAACAGGAGGAAACGCATTTGCCCTGGGTGCTTCAGCAGCAGTAATGGCTATGCTTTGGACCGCGGCTTCATTATCTCCTGATTATATCATGCATCTGATTCTGATTGGACCGGTCAAACTCAAATATATTGCCCTGGCTATTTTATTTCTGGATATAATCGGAACAGCAAGTATGATTAATTCCGGGGGTCATTTCGCACACCTTGGTGGTGCATTATTTGGTATGCTTTATGTTTATATGTTACGACGAGGAACAGATATGACAAGTATTTTGAGTTTTAATAGAAATGAGAATCCCAAACGCCGAAAGACAGCAAAGAAACATTTTAAGGTTGTCTATAGGGAAGAACCCGGAGCCAAATCCGATGATTCTAAAAACAGACCAAGCGAACAACAATCTGAACTGGACAGGATACTGGACAAGATCAACGCACAGGGCTATGATAAACTAACAGAAGAAGAAAAGGAATTTCTATACCAGGCCAGTAAAAAGAAATAAGTGCACAAAATACTATATGCTATAAATTCGATTATTGCGGCATGCCTGGTTCTATCCTATCTTTCACCATACACAGATCCAGGGATCAGCTGGTTTATACCTCTTTTTGGTCTCTTTTACCCGCCTATCTTACTTGCTAATTTTGCTTTTATTTTGTTGTGGTTTGTCATCAAGCCCAAATATACCTTGTTGTCCATAATTGTTATTCTATTGGGATGGGGTCCTTTAGCACGTACTATAGGTCTTTTGCATAGTTCTTCAGGTGAAAAAGGCATCAAGGTCATGGCCTATAATATTGGTAAAACAAGAATAAACTTTAACAGGAAAGATAAAAACAAACACATCAGGGCTTTTAAGAAGTTCATAGAAATCGAGCAACCCGACGTCGTTTGTGTACAGGAAAGAATAAAAGGACATCTGAAGCATTATCGAAAAATTTTTAATGAATATCATATTTATCCGGATTCCGAATTAGGTACAGGCATCTATAGTAAATATCCCATCATCCAAGGAGGAAATATGCCATTTGAAACAGTAGCACATAATGCAACCTGGGCAGATGTGGTAATGAATAATGATACAGTCCGTTTTTATTCAATACACCTGAGTTCCAACAGGATCACAAAGGTCACGGGGGAGATGCTTGAAAATCCTGATATCAGCAGAACTGAATTCCTAAAAGATCTGAAATTTATTTTCAATAAATATAATCAGCATGCTCAATTGAGAAGCCAGCAAGTTGACCAGATCATGGCACATGCTTCAAAGTCACCATATCCTGTAATATTATCCGGAGATTTTAATGATGTACCACAATCCTATGTATACAGGAAAATCAGTAAAAGTTATTGTGATGCTTTCTGTTTCGTTGGTACAGGGATGGAAAAGACATTCATTTCCTTTATGCCTGGCCTGAGAATAGATTACAGTTTCCTTGACAAGAGTATTAAAGTACTAGACCACTATATTATAAGAACATCTTTGTCGGATCATTACCCTGTGGTAACCATAATAGATCCTTCGAATTAACTTATTTTTGTACGATGATAAAGAGAGATTTATACCTCAACAACAGTCTGACGAAAAAGAAAGAAAAATTTGAACCTCTGCATGAGGGGTTCGTCGGAATGTATGTTTGCGGTCCCACGGTTTATAGTGATGTCCATCTTGGTAATGTCAGGACCTTCGTAAGTTTTGATATTATCTACAGGTATTTATTGTACATAGGATACAAAGTGCGTTATGTAAGAAACATTACGGATGTCGGTCATTTGCTGGATGATGGAGAAGACAGGATATCAAGAGGTGCGCGCCTTGATCAACTGGAACCTATGGAAGTTGTACAGAAATACACCAATGGTTTTCAAAAGATGATGGATCTTTTCAATACACATAGACCAAGTATTGAACCAAGAGCCACTCAGCATATCATTGAGCAGATTGAAATGGTACAGGAAATCATTAATAATGGTTACGGCTATGAAGTGGAAGGGTCTGTATATTTTGACACTCTCAAATATCATGAGGACCATAAATCATACGGGCAATTGTCCGGAAGGGTCATTGAAGATTTGATTTCCGAATCCAGGGAAGATCTTAAAAAGCAGGGTGAGAAAAAACATTCTTCTGATTTTGCAATCTGGATGAAAGCAGCTCCTGATCACCTTATGAAGTGGAATTCTCCATGGTCTTTGGGTTTCCCGGGCTGGCACCTTGAGTGTTCGGTTATGAGTACCAAATACCTGGGTGAAACTTTTGACATCCATGGTGGAGGTAACGACCTGAAATTTCCACATCATGAAAATGAGATCGCGCAAAACGTGGGCTCTTGTGGTTGTGCTCCCTGCAATTACTGGTTGCATACCAATATGCTTTTGATGAATGGAAAGAAAATGTCCAAAAGCGACGGGAATACAATTTCACCTACTGAATTAATTACGGGAGACAGCCCACATGTTTCCCAGGCGTATTCACCAATGGCAGTTAAATTCTTCATGCTTCAATCACATTATCGTTCTACGCTTGATCTGACGGACGAAGGATTACAAGCATCCGAAAAGGGGTATAAGAGACTCATGGAAGGCCTGAAAATTGTAGGGAAACTGGAAACAACAAATAACGAAACTGGTCAGTTTGATATCGAAATCAATGGTCAGCTCGATAATTTTCTTGATAACATGAGCGATGATTTCAATACACCAAAGGCCATCGCAAATCTATTTGAATTGGTGACCAAGATTAATTGTTTCAACGAAGGACATATGGATGTGAATGAAATTGGGTCCGGGACTTTGTCAAGACTTAAAACGGAATTTCCAGCCTTTATTACCGAGGTACTTGGATTATACGATGACTCCGGTTCAGGGGGTGGCAACAATAAACTGATCGATGGCGTTATGCAATTAGTCCTGGAATTGAGACAGGAGGCCAGAGAGAAAAAAGACTGGCCGACAGCTGATAAAATCAGGGATAGTCTGAATACCCTGGAAATAGTAATCAAGGACTCAAAAGAAGGATCTTCCTGGACGACCAAATAATCATATTTTCCATTATGAGACAAGTCATATACTTTTCATTATTATTCCTGCTTATCGGATTTGTTTCCTGCAATGAAGAAAGCAAAGCTGTACCTAAGCCGGCTACCAAAACACCTGTCAAGGTTCCTGCTTTTAACGGAGATTCAGCCTATACCTACATAGAAAAGCAGCTTTCCTTTGGCCCGAGAGTGCCGGGTACTGACGAACATGCCGCATGCAGGCAGTGGATGGTCGAAAAATTCAGATCATTCGGTGCAGAGGTTATCGAGCAGGAATTCACTGCAGTAATTCATACAGGAGACAAGTGGCCTTCAGCAAATATTATAGCGCAATTCAACCCGGACTTAAAAGACAGGGTTATATTATCTGCGCATTGGGATACGCGTTATATCGCTGAGGAGGATAAAAACAAAAAGAGAAAAGAAGATCCAATTCCCGGAGCTGATGATGGAGGAAGCGGTGTCGGTGTTTTAATCGAAATTGCAAGAATAATATCTGAAAATCCAATAAACCTGGGTGTAGATATAATTCTATGGGATGCCGAAGATCAGGGCAAAAGAGGATCAAATCAACCACCGCAACTATGGTGCCTGGGCTCTCAACACTGGGCTAAAAACATGCATCGTAATAATTACAGGGCAAAGTACGGTATAAACCTGGATATGGTTGGTGCAAAAAATCCCCGATTTGGCAAGGATGACTTTTCAAAACAGTATGCCGGCAAGATCCTGGACCGAATATGGTCCAATGCACGACGTATGGGTTATACAGATATGTTTGTAAATGAGGACACGGGTCCATTGGTGGATGATCATTATTTCATCAATACCCTGACCAATATCCCCATGATAGATATTATTAATCAACCAAGAAATTCCAGAACCGGATTTGTGAATCATTGGCATACACATGACGATGATATAAATGCCATTGACAAGCGTACCCTCAGGGTTGTAGGGCAGGTTGTATTGAAAACGATTTACGGTGAATCTGAAAATGTGCAATAACTATTATTAAAATATAATTTTGAGATATGAGACTATTTAACTTTGTATTGGCCTTCTTTCTGTGTTTGACATGTATGAATGCACAGGACTATTCCAAAACGCCGGTTATCTCCAAGGTGACTGCTACCTGGTGTCCAAACTGCGGTTCATGGGGTTGGAGTTTTATGGAAGCTTTAAAGGATGAATTCAATGACGATTCTGCTTTGCTGCTTAGTGTACACCACAGCGGAGACCTGGAAAACCCTGTGAGTGACTGGTTTAGCAAAAATTTAAAGAATACTTATCAACCACAGTTTTTTATCAATAATGAAATGCAGGGTGTCAATTCAGGAAACTGGAATAACCAGGTTTCTGCATTCAGAAATTTAGCTGATAATACAAGCAATCAGAACGGGAATTCTTCATTCAGTTTTTTGAAATCCTATATTGACGCTTCAAATAATATCCAGGTTGAACTCGATGTAGCTGCCATGAATAAATCGGAAGGAGAGTTTTTCCTTGGTATATATATCTATGAAAACAATGTGATTAATTACCAGTCACAACAAGGGAACAACGCAGTACATCCGAACGTATTACGTGACGTCATTTCTGACAATTATTGGGGAGATGCCTATCTTGCCGGAAACAGCTCTTCGGTTGTAACTAAAAGCTATGACCTGAATTCAACTGATTGGAACTATAACGATTTGGGGCTTGTCGCTATTATGTGGGAAAAGGTCGGGAATGACTATATCATGGACAATGCCAGGTTTGTCAATAATATCGGATTACTTTCTTCAAATGAAGAACTTCTGGATGAATCAGCATTTGATATCAGACCTGGTGAAAATCGTATATCTGTCATAACATCGATTGATAAAGAATTGAACCTTATTTTAACTTCATCGTCAGGACAAAATATATATGCCTCAGTATTTAGAAATCTGATCGAAATATCAACAGCTGACCTTGTTCCAGGAATCTATTTTTTAACTCTTCAAACCGATAATGGCAGATTGAGTAAAAAGGTGCTGGTCAGGTAAAAAAAAGACCTCCAGTGGAGGTCTTAAATGCTTAAAAGTCCTATGTTTAAAAAATTAAGATGATTCTTTACCCTTGCACTTCTTAGACGTTTTTTCTGAAGCGCATTTAGCCTTCGAGTTCTTGGAACTGCAACATTTACCTTTTTTACCTGATTTCTTGGAATCGCAACAGGCTTTGGTTTTTCCTTTTTCTTTTCCTTTGCCTTCAGTAATTCCCATATCAAACCGCTCCTGGCTCAATACTTGAGGTGAATATGTTTCTCCTTCTTTCTTGATATTTCTGACGAATGCATTCAGATGATTTTCGGAAGCACTGACAAGATTTCCGTATAATTCCTGCAAGGATTCTACATCGGTCTGAACCATTTTCAATTCCAGGTCATTGATATCTGTCTCTTCTATAAATGCACTTGTTTTCAAAGCGTCTAACAGTGAAACTTTACCTTTAACCATGAAGTCATCATAAAGCGATTGAAGGTCTTCATTCACGAACTTCCCATCATCTAGAACGGATATTCTGTCTACACCTAATCTTTCTGCTTCTTCCTTGATCATGGACATGTGCCGTGTCTCGGCTTTTATAATATTCGTGAATGCATGATGCGCCCACTTTTTCTCCATTTCCATATAAAAATCATGTGCAAGTTTGTCTTCTTCATAGAGATAAACAAGCCCATCTTTTTCTTCTTCAGTCAGTTGCACTGTCTGACCATAGACTCCTGTAATCATAGCAAATGGCAGGAGATACAAAACAATTAATATATTTTTCATTTTTTCCTTATTTACAAATCAATCCGATGCGATATAACGCATATGGGAATTCCTATATTCCTGCAATAAATGTCAATCGAAAATACCTATTGAAGTGTAACATTGATCACATAAGAAACTGTTCTCTTAGACTTCAAATTAGTTTTAATTTTAAGCGGATTAAAACAAAATCTCCTATTAATTGGTTGACATTTGAACTAATTTTACCAGATGTCGAATTCTTTATTCCTATCTCCATATCTTGAAATCAGGGCTATTCAAACTCGTCATCAGAACTATAACTTCAAAGGTGATTAAGTATAATTTCTTAAAACAACAATAACTGTAAAACAAAGACTGCATGATCAACCGGAAAAACATAATTTCATTAATCATTACATTGCTTATTCTTCTGGCCGGTGCCATTTCATTCCAGGTATTG
Source organism: Bacteroidia bacterium (assembly GCA_018680275.1). Classification (GTDB taxonomy): domain Bacteria; phylum Bacteroidota; class Bacteroidia; order Chitinophagales; family Saprospiraceae; genus RFSX01. The sequence continues at coordinate 7,697 of JAHHJO010000511.1, read as the reverse complement.
AAATCAAATAAAAAATCTACCATTTCTTCAGGACCGGTAAAGAAAGAAATCAAGTATGTAAAGGTCAATTCATATCCTACCCAGTCGGTTCAAAATGAAATCGAGATCGATGGACGATTGAATGCATTTGAAAAAATAACAGTATCAGCTGAGGTAACCGGCCGATTGCTTGAAATCCCCAAGTCTTTTAGACAAGGGTCATATTTTAAAAAAGGGGATCTTCTTTTCGAAATAGATAATAAGGATGAGAAGTATAATCTCTTTGCGCTTCGAAGCAGACTATTAAATGCGCTGACTCAAATGATGCCTGACCTGAAATTCGACTATCCTGAATCTTTTGAGAAATGGAAAAACTACCTTGATCAACTGGATCCTGAATCGAATATCAAGCCCCTGCCTGTTGTGTCCGATCAAAGGGAAAAATACTATGTCGCCGGTAAAGACATATTCAATCAATATTACAGTATCAAAAGCTTGGAAGACAGGATGCAAAATTACCGTATCCACGCACCATTTTCAGGTGTATTTCTTAATCTCAACAGCTACCCCGGTGCGTTGGTCAGTCCGGGAGTTCAGCTGGCAAGCATTATGAATACCAATCGATTTGAATTGATCTCGCCGATCCCAGTTGAGGAATTACAATTCCTGACTGTAGGTCAGGAAGTTGAATTAAACTCTGATGAAATGAACAAGAGCTGGAAAGGGAAAGTAAACAGAATAGGAACGCAAATCGATCAGAACACCCAGAATATTCCGGTATACATTTCTGTCTATGGGATTGGACTAAAAGATGGAATGTATCTCAAAGGCAAGATTAAAACAAAAACGATCGATAATGTTTCTATAATTCCCAATGATGCTATTGTTGATGAAAATAAGGTGTTTTTAGTTGAAGATACTCTTGCTATTCTAAAGCCTGTAGTTATAATAAATACATTCGAAGAAAATATATTGGTTAAAGGAATTGGCAATACAGATAAAATTATTATCGAGGATACCGATAGAATTTATAATGGTCAGACAGTTCAAATTTTAAATTAATTGACATGACAGGTATCATCAATTATTTCTTGCGGAACAGTGTCGCTGCCAATCTCCTGATGGTTTTCATATTCATTATGGGGTTTTTGGGTCTCAACCAGTTAAAAACAACCTTTTTTCCTGAACAACCTTCCCGGATAATTTTAGTTCAGGTCGTGTATCCTGGTGCATCACCGGAAGAAATGGAAGAAGGTGTGGTATCGAAGATTGAGGAAAACCTTGTTGGTGTTAAAGGTGTAAAGCGCACAACTTCAATATCCTCTGAAAATGCTGCAACGGTCAATGTAGAGGTAGAACTTGATTTTGAAGCTGCAGATGTCCTGCAGGATGTAAAAAATGCGGTAGATAAAATCAGTTCATTCCCGGTAAGTATGGAACCTCCTGTCATTTTTGTTCAGGAACAACTCAGCAATGCTTATATCTTTTCAATTAGCGGACAAGTCGATCTGAAAACCCTGAAACGATATGCCAGGCAAATCGAATCAGATCTTTTGGCAAAAGACGGCATTTCCAAAATAACAATTGAAGGATATCCTGAAGAAGAAATCGAGATCAGTTTTCGTGAAAAAGACATGAGGGCACTCAATATCACATTTGATGAAGCATTAATCGCAGTATCCCAAAACAACCTCCTTTCTACAGGCGGAACAATTAAAACTGAAAACGAAGAATTACTAATAAGAGCTAAGAACAAAAATTATTTTGCGTCCGAACTTAAAGACATCACAGTCAGAAGCAATAGCCAGGGTGGAAAGGTTATATTGGATCAAATTGCTGACATCAGGGATAGGTGGGAAGACAGCCCGGTAAGAAACTATGTTAATGGGGATCCAGGCGTCGTCATCACTGTATTTAATACATTGGAAGAAGATATGTTCCTGGTCTCCGAAACTGCCCTGGTATACCTTGAAGACTTCAAAGCAAGGTACCCTGATATTGAAGTAAGTGAGATCAGGGATGGAAGTAAATACCTCAACAGCAGGATAAGTTTCATAAAAAAGAACGGACTTATAGGCTTCTTTCTCGTACTGATGCTACTTGCTATGTTCCTCAATGTCAGGCTGGCGTTCTGGGTTGCGCTTGCTATCCCAATTTCGTTTGCCGGCATGTTTATGGCAGCGTCATTCCTTGGAATAACAATCAACGTAATTTCAACTTTTGGAATGGTCGTCGTGATCGGGATTCTTGTGGATGACGGAATCGTAATTGCTGAAAATATTTACCAGCATTATGAACGTGGAGAAAAACCCATGGCGGCAGCATTGAACGGAACACTGGAAGTACTTCCTGCAGTAAGTTCTGCTATCCTTACAACTGTCATTGCATTTGCTTCATTCTTCTTTATTGAAGGATTCCTCGGTTCTGTATTTAAGGAACTTGCCATCGTTGTGATTTTTACATTGATCTTTTCTCTTGTGGAAGGTGTGTTTATACTTCCGGCACATATTTCACATTCAAAAGCATTAAAAACGGGTGCAGAAAAAGATCATTTTATTGCCAGGTTCTTTAACGGTATCATGGATTTTCTAAAGATCAAAAGCTATGGTCCCTTTCTGAAACTGAGTATTAAATATCCATTACCCATGGTGGCCATTTGTGTGGTGGGATTATTCATCGTAGCAGGTAGCTTTTCTGGTGGATTGATAAAAGGAACTTTTTTCCCGTTTGTACAGTCAGATAATTTCACAATTGAACTTGAATTACCTGCAGGAACAAGAGAAAACAGCACAAATCTTCTCCTTGATTCAATTGAACAATCTGCCTGGAATGTAAACGATGCATTTAAAGACAAATATTTTGGTGGTGAAAAAAATGTAGTTGATAAAATTGTAAAACGTGTTGGTCCGGGCATTCACCAGGGAAGCATAACTGCCTATTTATTATCAGGCGAAGAACGGCCGGAAGTGAATAACAGGATGATCACCAATGCTATTCGGGAAGATCTCGGACCAATTCATGAAGCTGAAAAACTTGTTTTCGGCCTTGGAAATATATTTGGTGATCCGATTTCTGTTGCATTACTGGGTAATGATACAGAAGAACTTGAAAGAGCTGTATCGGATCTCAAATCAGAAATGCGAAAAATCGAAAATGTCACCGACATCCAGGATAGCAATAAGGAGGGCTTGAAAGAAATTGAAATTGAACTCACAGCTAAAGCTGAAAACCTGGGATTTACCTTAGGAGAGATCATCAGGTATATAAGACAGGGATTTTTTGGTGCCGAAGTACAAAGACTGCAAAGAGGAAGAGATGAAGTCAAAGTTTGGTTGAGATACGGAGATGAAGACAGGAGCTCAATCAATGATCTTAAGAATATGCGTATCCGAACTCAGGATGGACGTGCTATTCCTTTAAGGGAATTAGTCGATTTTAAAATTGAAAGAGGTCTGATTTCTATCAATCATATTGATGGTCAAAGGGAGATCAGAGTTACTGCTGATGTTGATGATGACAAAGCTTCCATCAGTGATATCAATACCGATATTGAAGAATTACTGCTCCCGGAGATCCTGAGTAAATATCCTTCTGTAAGAGTCGGACTGGAAGGTCAGGCCAGGGACAATGCTGAAACTATCGCTTCCATGAAAACGATTATGCCGATTGTATTACTCACAATGTTTTTCGTAGTTGTGGTTACTTTCAGTTCGGTCAGCCAGGCCATGATCGTATTCCTGATACTTCCATTCGGATTTATAGGTGTCGGTTTCGGACATTGGTTTATGGGTAAGTCTGTAAGCCTGTTATCGATTCTCGGCGTCATTGCATTGATAGGAATCCTGGTGAATGATGCACTGGTATTTATCAGCACTTTCAACTCCAAAATAAAAAGAGGAGAACCATTCAAAGAGGCATTATATGACACCGGCCTGGAGAGATTCAGACCCATCCTGCTTACAACGATAACAACCGTTGCAGGATTGTTGCCCCTGTTACTTGAAAAGAGTGTCCAGGCACAATTTCTTATTCCTATGGCTATATCGGTTGCTTTTGGACTTATGATCGCTACATTCATCCTGCTGATCATGATCCCCTCACTTCTGACTATTGCCAACAGAATCAGGCGAACCTCTTTCAGACTCTGGACCGGTGAGGAGTTTACCCATGAAATGGTTGAACCTGCTTACCCCGGAAGGAAACATCCCTGGGTACTCACATTAATCATGGCTATCCTGGTACTTGCCCTGATCGCCATTCTTGTAGTTTCAAGTTTAAAAATCTCAGAAATATTGATTTGATGAAAGTATTACTAATTACGCTACTCGGATTTTTACTGGTTCCAGAATTTCTAATATCACAGGATTCTTTAAGTCTGGAGAAAGCGATATCCCTGGGAATAGAAAACAACTATGGTATCCGGATTGCTGACAAGTCAATCCTGATCGCAGAAAATAACAATAGCTGGGCAAGAGCGGGACGCACTCCAACAGTTGATTTGAATGGACAGTTTTCAAATACGCTCATCAATGATAATAACGAAGCAAGCTTTTTACAGGGAACATATTATTCAGGAGGTCTGGGTGGTTCCCTGGATGCTCAGTGGTTATTGTTTGCAGGTGGAAGAGTAGGAATTGCCAAAGATCAATTAAGCCAATTGGTGGATCAGCAAAAATTATTGAAAGAAGAAACCATCCATAACCTGCTAAAAGATATTATTCAAAATTATCACGATGTACTTCTCCAGCAATCCCGGCTTGAAATTATGGAAGAACTCTATCGACTGTCATTACAAAGACTCGAATATGAAGAAACCAGGAAAGAATTTGGAAGCTCTAATGAATACAACCTGATTCAATTTGAGGAAGCGGTCATTACAGATTCAATAAATCTTGTGAATCAAAGAACAATGATCGATATAAGTATCAGAAACCTGCTACAAAATTTAAAAGTCTACAGGGATGAGGATTATTATGCGATCAACGATGATTTTGATGTGATAGCAGAATCTTTAGATATTGAAAGACTGCACTCTACACTGGAAGAAAGCAATTATACATTAAAATCGCTTTCTGTTATTTATCAACTTGATCAATTGAATACCAGGCTGGAAGAATCAACACTTAAGCCAGTTATATCCCTCAATGGATCTGTAGGATACTCCCGGAACGCTTTCAATTTTTTTAAGGACAACCCAAATACGCGTGAGCCTTTTGACCTGATTATGTCCAACAGGATTAACGGAACATTATCAGCAAATCTCAATTGGAATATCTATGATGGAGGTGTAAAAAACCAGAATGTTGAAAATGCAAAATTACAGGAAGAGATTAGTGCTTTAACTTTTGAAGAGGCGAAATTCGAACTAAAGAATCAGCTTGACATTCTCTACAAGAATTATAACAATCAACTGGAACTCCTGGAACTGTCAGAAATCCAATTATTAATTGCAGCGAAAAATCTGAATATCACCAACGAAAGGTTTAAATCCGGACAAATCAATTCCCTGGACTTTCGGGCAGTACAGAATCAGTATCTGAATGCCGGTTTCAACAGGCTCAATGCCATCTACAATGTGATTATTACCAAATCAGAAATCGACTGGTTGGTCGGTTCTTTTGCAGAATAAAAAAGCCGGTTACAAATTGCAACCGGCCACTTAATAATGCTTTTAAACTATGTCTAGCTTAATACTTTCTTTCCTTCAAGAAGCGTGTTTACAATTTCCGGATTGATCAGTGTACTGGTATCTCCCAGGCTATCCAGATCATTGGAAGCTATCTTTCTGAGGATTCGTCTCATGATCTTTCCTGATCTTGTTTTAGGTAATGCCGGAACAAGCTGAATTTCATCCGGTTTGGCAATCGGCCCTATTTCCCGTCTTACGATGTTTCGGATCTCGGCCATTATTTCCTCATCGGATTTGTCGGTTTCTTCAGTGATTACATAGGCATAGATTCCCTGTCCTTTGATCTCATGAGGAAATCCAACCACTGCAGATTCAATGACAAGGTCATGCTCATTTATCGCATTTTCTACTTCTGCCGTACCCATCCTGTGCCCGGATACATTGATTACATCATCTACACGACCAATCACACGTATACGGCCGTCTTCATCTCTCCTTGCACCATCACCTGTGAAATAGAGATCATCAAAAGTAGAGAAGTATACTTCTTTACATCTTGCATGATCACCATAAGTCGTTCTCAGGATGGAAGGCCATGGATATTTGATGCAAAGTAATCCTTCAACATTGTTTCCTTTAACCTCATTGCCATGTGTATCCATCAATATTGCCTGAACACCTGGTAATGGATAAGATGCATATGTCGGTTTGGTATCAGTAATGCCAGGAAGAGGAGAAATCAGGATACCTCCTGTTTCTGTCTGCCACCAAGTATCTACGATCGGTGCATTTCCTTTTCCGATCAGATCATTATACCAATGCCAGGCTTCCTCGTTGATTGGCTCACCAACGGATCCAAGAACTTTCAGAGATGAGAGGTCATATTTTTTCGGCCATTCATCACCCTGTGCCATCAATGATCTGATTGCAGTTGGTGCGGTATAGAATTGATTAACCTTGTGTTTTTCACATACCTGCCAGAACCTGCCTGCATCAGGATAGGTTGGCACGCCTTCAAACATCATTGTTGTTGCACCTGCCAGAAGTGGGCCATAAACGATGTAAGAGTGCCCGGTAATCCATCCAATATCAGCAGTACACCAATATACATCACCTTCTTTATACTGGAATACATTCTTGAAACTATAGCTTGTATAGACCATGTAGCCACCGCATGTATGCACAACACCTTTTGGCTTACCAGTCGATCCGGATGTATACAATATGAACAAGATATCTTCAGAATCCATCATTTCAGGAGCACATTCGATAGATTGTCCATCAACAACATCATGCCACCAAACATCTACATCATCACTCCAGTTGACCTGATTCCCGGTATTCTTATGGACAATAACATTTTCAACACTGTTACAACCCATATCCATGGCATCATCCACAACCTGTTTAACCGGGATGTTTTTTACACCTCTGTGGTTGAAGTCAGAACAGATGATCATTTTGGCTTCAGCATCATTCACACGATCTGCCAATGCCTGTGCGGAAAATCCTGCAAATACCACAGAGTGTATCGCTCCGATTCTTGCACAAGCAAGCAATCCAATTGCCAGTTCTGGTACCATCGGCATATAGAAAACGACCCTGTCGCCTTTCTTGATACCTTTGGATTTCAAACCATTGGCTACCTGGTTCACAGCTGCCAAAAGTTCTTTAAACGTATATTTTATTACTTCGCCATCAGGATCATTGGGCTCCCATAATATGGCTGTCTGATCACCTCGCTCAGGTATATGTCTGTCAAGGCAATTGTAAGTAATATTGAGTTTACCATCGATGAACCACTTAATGTCCGGACCTTTAAAATCCCACTCAACGACTTTGTTGAATGGCTCCATCCATGTAAATTCCTCTGCCTGCTCTTTCCAGAACAGCTCAGGATTCTCAACACTTTTTTTGTAGGTTTCCTTGTACTCCTCCCATGAGGATATTTGATCTTTCATCTGAATTATTTTTTGTTCCAAAATTTACTAATTAATAACCCGCTGATGATTGCAAGTGAAATGCTGATAACAGCCAGCATCATTTCTCCATAGAGCAGATACCCTATACCGAAGAGGCTGCAATAAAC
>JAHHJO010000397.1:0-2927 GCA_018680275.1 Bacteroidia bacterium | reverse complement strand
GAAATAAGCATTGACCAGGTTTTCGGGACTTGTTCTATCATCATTATTGTAGTAATAAATTAAACCTGAAGCCAGAATAACTATTGCCAGGATAATTGCCCAAAGGCCATTCATAAACATCAAGGTATAAGAGCCTGCCTTAAATAAAGGGCTTTTCTCCGGGACACCTTTGTAACTGAGTAATGAACGACGGTTGAATAATAAAACGAATAAACACAGGAAAAAGCAGGACACTGGAATAAGCCCCCACATCATTTTTTGATATCCCGGGATATTCTTTTCCGGCAGTACAATTGGCAGTTTGTTTACATCAGGTCTTTCCCAGATAATTATATTATTATCCAGCTGCTGTACCTTCATCCAACCGGAATAGAAAAGGAGTGGATCATAAAACTTATCATTGGAGAAAATATATTTAAGATTGAATTTTTCAGGAAGAGTTAGAAATTGACGTAGCGCCTCCAGTCCTTCATCGCCCAGGTATTTGGCATTTTCAAGTCGTTCTACGGCACGTGAGGTCATCTCTGAAAGCCTGCGTACAGAATGATAATTGCCATCCACACTCAAAGCATTTGTGTTCGCAGACAGCCAGGCCATTTGGTCTCCGAAACCAAGTGTAAGGTATCTCCATTTATAATGCTGGTCCACATTTAAGAAACTGACTATGGGATCAATATCAATCTTATCAGGCTGTGTATTTACGAAATACCTGAAATTGGTTGTCAGGATGCAGCAAATAATGGTTCCGGTAAATATGAAACCCAAAATAAAGCGATAAAGATTTCTGTACGGTGTGAGTTTGTTTTTAATAATCTTTAATAAATGAGCCATAAACAGGCCCCAAAATGGAAGAGAGAGAATCGTAGCCCAATAGGTAAACCTGTCCAGGGTTAATATATTAAAAGCATTTTCTCCGAGCATTAACCTGGGAACAGGTGTTGTACCACCGGTTCCCAAAACGAACAAAAGGCTTATTGAAATTCCAATGAAGATGTTTCGTTTTTTCCAGATTGTGAAGAAAAGAAATGGCAGAAAAAACAACATCATTCCCCATGGTATGACAAAGAAAACAAGACCTGAAGAAAGTACCTCAATAAACGAGTCCCTTGATCCGTGGGGTATTGGAACTTGAGTGATAGGATCCGACTTTGACCAATACCAGTAAGGAAAAATGACAATGATCGTCAGGACAACAATGGATATGGACAACAGGATTACCCTTGGTATACTTTTCCAGGTTTCGGCAAGGAAATCCCGGATATGAATAATCCTGTTTATTTTCTTTTCCTGGGCATTATCTATAACAGCTAATCCCAGTACGGGGAAAATAAAAAAGACAAGACCAAAAATCGTCGTTACATGGTGTGTGCAGGATGTCAAAGCAAGTAGTGCCAAGCCAAAAATCAAATGGCTGGACTTCCGGGATCTTATCCATTTATATAGTTCCGGACAAGCATTTAGCAAAAGAGCAATTCCCGTAATGCTGGGCAACTGTCCGAATATATGCATGGCTTCCGTAAAGGATGTTGAAAATACTGCAAGGATAACTGCCCATCCGGCAGATTCCTGGTCCACCCAAAGTTTACTGAACTCATAGACACCTCTCAAAAAGAGGAGCATGGCAATGACTGACCAAAGGATCAATCCACCCTTCAGACCGATCAGGAAAGAAAACAAGGCGATTACATGATGAACAAAGGGAGGATAGCTTGTGATTGTAAAGCCGGTATACCATCGCTGATCCCATGTTGAAAACCAGTTTTCTGCGTAGTGATCAGCAAAGAAGATATGGACATAGGCATCATAAGTTGACTCAAATGTGAAAAACACATTGGTGCCATGGAAGATTATTCCAAGGAAAAAAGCAAGATAGAGGTACTTGTTTTCTTTCATATTGAATCTGCAAGATACGATCGCTTATTAATAACGCCAGTTTTAGCTGTGATCGGTATTTTAAAAAAATAGAAAACCATACCAAAAAACGTAGACTAAGACCTGCTCATCGAAAATCAAATTTTCTGCCCTTAAATCCATTCAGATTTGAATCAAAATTACAACAATGAAGAATGGAATAATCGTACCATGTTACAACGAAGCACAGAGATTACCTCTCGAGCAATTTGAATCTTTCATTAATAATAATGAAGATTATCTACTTTGTTTTGTCAATGACGGCAGCAAAGACAATACCCTGGAATGTCTCCAGGATTTTTCAAAGAACAACCCTGAACGTATCAGAGTATACGATATGCCTCAGAATGGCGGAAAAGCAGAAGCTGTCAGAGCCGGGGTACATTATTTACTTGATCACACTAATGTAGATACCATTGGTTTCCTCGATGCAGATTTATCTACAGATTTCGCCGACTATACCAACCTAGTAAATGAATTGAGTCGGGATGCATCCAAGAAACTTGTATTTGGATCACGTGAAAGCAACGAAGAAAACCAGATTGAAAGAAATGGTTTTAGAAATATCATCTCGTTTGTGATAGGGATTTTGATCAGAGCGATTTTAAAACTTCCAATAAAAGATTCACAATGTGGTGCAAAGGTTTTCAAAAGAGATGCAGCAAGATATTGTTTTAACCAGTCTTTTGTGACCAGGTGGTTGTTTGATGTTGAACTGTTTATCAGAATGAAAAAGGCTTATGGTAAAAAGGAAACTATAAAACTTATTAAGGAAGTGCCTCTAAAGAGATGGGTACATGTTGACGGATCCAAGATTGGACTAAAAGACTCCCTGGTAATTCCTTCCCAGCTATTGAGCATTGCATTGACTTACAATCTTACACCTAACTATTACAACACACTACAAAGAGCAGCAGTATTAGGATTGATGGTTTTGCAAATGGCAGGTATAATTGAAGATATAGGAGAGATTTAATCGATTGTTGTAGTATAAAAGACAGAATAAAAATGCACCA
>JAHHJO010000403.1:0-4006 GCA_018680275.1 Bacteroidia bacterium | reverse complement strand
CTATTTCCCTTAATATTTGCACCTTATTATCCGGCCATATTACCTTGATACTATCAATTTTACTCATCTTCCCAAGACCAAATAACAGGCTTTCCTCCATGGTTGATTCATAACCCCTTACAAAATAATACTCTTGAAATTGAACGCTTTCTTTTGTATAAACATATACCTTACTTGTCAGCTTCTTGGCAGCATTAGGATGGTCTAGGGTGATTTTTATAAAATTATGATTACCAGTCTCTCTGATGTTGTTTTTCAGTATAAATGCTTTTTGATCAATATTATTCAATACGAGATCATAGTCTCCATCATTATCAAAATCTCCAACCGCTAGTCCGTAAGAATAACTAGGCAAATCTGGATGAGTAAATACTTCCGAATTATCTTCAAAATGCAAATTGCCATCATTGATATATAGCTTATTAACCAATTTAATTTCAGGCATCATCCTGTATAATTCTTCACGACGATCCAAAGGAACATTCCCACCATTAGCTTGTCTAACTTCCGCCATTTTTATCTTAAAATCATTATCCCGGCCATATCTCCTATATCCATTGGTAACATAATAGTCCTTATAACCATCTAGATTAAGATCAGTGAAAAGTGCAGACCAACTCCAGTCTGATTTAAGAACTCCAGCCAGAGCGGCTATATTAGAAAAGGTGTTATTACCATTGTTTAACTGAAGGCTGTTAAACATATATTGGAATTGGTATCCAAGCTGGTAGAAGTAGTATTTAAATCCTTCTGAATCCATTCCAGCCATCAACGTTTTATCTCTACAGTGATCTTCTGCAGCCATATCCACAACTCCTATATCAACCAGACCATCATTATTTATATCTGCTACATCACAACCCATTCCGAAATATGAGATCTGCCTTGTATATTCTTTTATTGATTCCCTGAAAGTTCCATTTTTTTGATTGATGTATAGAAAATCAGGAATGTTATAATCATTGGCAACGTAGATGTCAGGATAGTTGTCTCCGTTGAAGTCTGAAATATTAAGGCCTAAGCCATAACCATAATTTAGTACCCCAGCTTTTTTTGTGACGTCAACAAATTTCAGATTTCCTGTATTTTCAAAGAGTTTTCCACTGGCATCTTCGACACTGATTTCAAAATCCGGATTAGCTTCATTCATAACATAACAATCAAGATCCCCATCTTTATCATAGTCAAAAAAGGCAGCTTGAGTTGAATAATTGTGGTCATTCAAACCCATGACTTTTGAAGATTCTGTAAAGGTTAAATCCTTGTTGTTAATGTAAAAAAGATTTTGTCTGTTATTTTTATCATGTGGTCCTTGTTGGCAAACATAAATATCTTTATAGTTGTCATTGTTAATATCGACAATAGATACTCCTGCACTCCACACCTTATTTGTGTTGATTCCAGATTCTTTGTCTAATTTTCCAAATTTTAATGATCCTTTATTTATGTATAATGCGTTAGGGACTTCATTTCCTGCAAAAAAAATATCCTGCAGACCATCATTATTGAAATCAGCAACACCTACACCTGCACCATTGAAATAATATTCAAATGACACAATATTTTTATCAGTCAATGGATCATCTTTAAGGGTATTGGAGAAATTGATACCAGTATAATCTGATTCCAGAATTTCCAGTCCTGATTTCGAAATTTTATGATCAGTTATACCAGGTTCATTGTGACATGAAATAAAGAAAAAACAAACAGCACAAATAATGCTTAAAGTAATAGTTTTCATATCCTCAAACTGATTGTTGAATCGTAATCAAATATAAGCTATTTCCTATCTATTATGCGGCTCCATTAGCCTTAAGGTGTCCCAATATAACGACAACAGAGAGGATCAAGGGAATAGGTTCTCCATGACGTATTGCAATTCCAAAATCGCCCGAAGACCACATCTTGTAAGATACAATTGCAAATTCCTCTTCTTCGCGTACGAGCTTGTATTCATTTCTCCAGACATTACCTCTGACATCAAAAGGTTCAGTGACTATCGTTGAGATTTTAAGCATAGTGCCTGAAAAGGAAAGCGGGGATTCGATATGTGCAATAACCCTTTCTTTTTCAATCAGATCATAACTTGTACCAAAAAGATTTTTTGCTTCTATTTCATATAGCACATCGTTATGGGCAGACTTCATGAAGAACTTCTTCTTGATAGCCCAGGGATTGCTTTCAACCGTATATTGAAGTTGGTCTTCATCATTGAAGATTTTGAAATTGCCAACAGAATACCAGGCTTTCTTTTTGATATAGAACTTATCAAATTCCATCAGGGTTTATTGTATTTACTAAATCCTGATTTAATGCGCTTATCGTTTGATGATGACACAAATTGATACAACATGTCTTCCATTTCAGATATAGCTTTATCAAGTTCCTGATCTTCTTTTCCCGAATTTCTTTTTTCCAGAACTGCTATAAGATTCTTTATACTATTTGCTGAGGAATATTTAGCAAAATAGTTGTTTGATTGATCCGTGGATATTTCATAAAAACGCTGAGCTGCATCCATGATTTGTTCTGTATTTCCTTTTTTGGCAAGTTTTTCATATTGCCTCAGGTAATTGAAGAACTCGAACATATCAACCTGATTGATATTTTCGGCGAAGAATGAAAGGTATCCTGTCTCACCGGTGGCTGCATAGATGTCAGCCATTTTTGCTACTAAGGGTTTATAATAGCCTTGTCGATACCCATTAATTATTTGAAGTGCTGTCTCAGGACTTTCTTTATTCACAATATGAAGTGCCTGTTTGATTACCCTGTAAGAAGAATCTCTTTTTATTGATTTTAAAGCCAGGTCAAAGTCCTTGACTTTTTTAATTGCAGCAGCCCTGTTTGCTGACGAATTATCCTTAAGTGCAAGTTGACGTAGTTTTTTATCGTATTGTTCTGCATCAACTGTCCTGATAGCCATAGAACGTATTTCTTCAGAATCGTCATTAAGGGCATAGCCGAAAATTGATGAATAGTCCTTGTTCTTTTTAAGTGCTGAAAGTGCATTGATCTTATCTGTAAATTCATCAGAATTCATAAAAAGATGGAAATACTGTGCATCTGAAAGATTATCACTTGAAACTGCTAACAGATCATGGGTGCCATCAAGGACAGCGACTAAAGGCATCTCATCTCTGTTGATATCTATAATAATTTCCTGTTGTCTTTCATTGATCCAAAACTCTTTGGTTTCATGGTTCCCGGATTCATAATACAATCTGGTCTTTACCGGAAACTGGAAAATGGCCGGGGAATCTTCCGGATCCTGCATTTGATTTACATTTATAACTACTTTTTTTGACTCTTCATCAAAGACATATTCGATATCTAGTTCGGGGTGGCCTTGATCATAAAACCACTGATTAAAAAACCAGTTCAGGTCTTCGCCAGTGACATCTTCAAATGCCATTCTCAATTCATGTGCTTCAACATCGGAATATTGGTGGATTTGCAGGTATTTGTTCAAGGAAGCAAAAAAAGCATCATCTCCTACATAATTTCTCAACATATGGACGATTAATGCGCCTTTGTTATAACTATGCCCATCAAACATATCCTCCTTGTTGTTATATTCAAAGTCAATAAGGTCATGGCTGCCTTGCTGGCCTGCACTCATCAGGTAGCCATTCAGGTCCTGAAGACGTTTCCTCTCGGCAGAATCATGACCGTATTTGTACTCTCTCCAGAGGTATTCACTATAAGTGGCAAATCCCTCATTTAATGTAAGATTGGACCAGCTTTCACAGGTTACCAGGTCACCGAACCAGTGATGGAACATTTCATGAGCCACAATGTCATCATTATCCCCATCGAGTAACTCCCGGGAGGTTTTCTGAACAGATTCGCCAAAAACGACAGCTCCCGTGTTTTCCATGGCGCCTGACACATAATCCCTGCAAACGATTTGTGCATATTTGTCCCAGGGGTATGGATAATCCAGGATATCAGAAAAGAAATCCAACATTTCCGGGGTGTGATTAAAAATCACTCTGGCGTCCTT
>JAHHJO010000229.1:0-2427 GCA_018680275.1 Bacteroidia bacterium | reverse complement strand
ATACATTCCTGCATGCCATCCGAAATCGGGTTGAATTCAAGTTCCGGGACGATAGTTTCACAAGTCTCAGCAAAAGTGCATTCGTTTATATCTGACATTTGAATTTCGAACTCGCCACAACCATCTTTAAATGAAGTGATGTGAATTAATACCTCAGCATAACAATTTGGGAGTGAAAAGCTCCTGGTTTCAAAACCGGAACAATCCGATTTTTCAATAAGCGATAAATTAGTACAGGAGCCCGAATAGAATTCTATACCTATCGGTCCATCAATACTTAAATTGCTGATTTCAATCAGGCTACCGTTATTTGCAGGTGTAAAGCTGTACCAAATGCCATTTTCCATTGATCCACAAAGATCAATACTTTCAATACCGGCGCAACAGGTGTTCCCGTTGACAGACCCTGATATCGGAATTGCTTCCTGGCAAAGGTCATTTGCAGGTTTAGGTGTGCTAGAACAATCTATTTGCCCATAGGCAAGATTGTTTACCAGAGTACATATCATAAAGATATATACATAGGTATATCCCAGGTTTCTCATATGTAAGTAAAGTGTTGAAGAAACTTATAGTGGAGTTAAATCCAGATTCCAGCTATAATTCTCTTATTAGTAAAATCCAATAAGAAGGGTGAGACAAAATTCATACCAAAATTATGGTAATTCTGTATTTTATGCATGAAAATAGGCTATTTATATCTTATTGGCTAAACTTATGAAATGTCGGGGATGTTAAATTTTCGTGAATTATATTATTGCTTTTATCTCTATTTAGTGAAATTAGCGTTCTTATTAATAAAATGATCCAAATGTTAAAGAAGCAGATATCGGTTTTCCTGGTGGTACTTTTTGTTTTATCAGTATCAACGGATGTATTTTCTCAAAGAAGAACAAGTAAAAGAACGTCCTCCAGAGACAGGGACAGGCAGGAACAGAAAGTAAGTTTTACAGATAAATTGAATCATGAGATCAATTTAGGAAATATTGGTATCGGTTCCGGGTTCAGTATTTCCCTGAAAGGAACGACAGCATATAAGCCCCTTGAACAAGTTTCAATCGGTGGCGGAGGAAAGTTTCTCTACATATTTGCCAATCGGTTCCAAGGCCCTGACGAGTCTTATTTTGATTATGGGGGATTATTGTTTGCACGAGTAAAAGTGACTGAGAACTTTTACCTGCAGGGTGAATATGATTTCGTTTCCTTTGACCAGGGTCTCAATTTTGATCGCAAAAACCTGACCTTCCCACTCTTTGGTGGTGGATATATGAGTGGCTACGGACCATGGAAATATGGCATACAACTGCTGTTTGTTGCCAGTGAAGAAGCCAGGGATCAAATGTTTACGACTATCGATTACTGGATCACATTTTCCTATAATTTCTAAAATTTAATATCCAGTCCAAGAAGGAAGTTGAATCCTGCCTGGGGATAATGGAAGTTCTCTGTGATCAGTGATCCAAAAATATAACTATAGGTATATCCATTGGCTGAATATTTTTGATCCAATACATTGTTCAGTCTTAAACTGAATTCTATATTATCGATAATCCGGGGGTTTATTTTATACCTGAATACAATGTCATTGACAAGATAAGGATCCAGGCTTCTGTCCTTGTTACCAGTGTTATCCAGGTACTGTCTTCCCACAAATTTACTCTGTAAAGTGGCCGTAAAGCCTTTTGTCAAATTGTATGATAAATCAGAAGACGCAACTATCGAAGGTGAAAATGCAATTGGCGTATCTTCAAATTTGTTAATGGTCGTTTCATAACTGCCATAATCTATGATCCTTTCATCGAACTCCCTGATCCTGTTATGACTTAGAGAAGTTATCAGACTGTAATCAAACTTCTCCGAAGCCTGGTGTGCCAATGAAAACTCCACCCCTGCCCTGTAGCTATTGTCAACATTAGTCCTGACCGGGGCCCCGACATCATTGACAGCTCCAGTCACAACAAGCTGGTTCTTATAAAGCATATAGTAGGCATCGAGAGCCAGTGTCATTGAAGAATTCGCTGATTTAAATCCTGCTTCAAAATCATGCAATGTCTCTGATTTGGGCACACTGCTGCCAATAGCATCTATAAAATCAGACCTGACCGGCTCACGTTCACCTTTTGCATAACTGAAAAATAACTGCCTGTTTTTATCAAATCGATATGTCAAACCTGCCTTGGGATTTATAAAAGTATAACTCGTGTCTACTGAAACCGGTATTAGGTCATTATCGATTCCATCAACGGTATAATTTATTTTTCTGAATTGTACATCTCCGAACAATATGATTTTATCATTCAATGCCCATTCTGTCTTTGTATATAAATTCAGGTCATTTTTATTTCCTGTATTGTCATAGTAATATCGTTCAGGTTCTGTAATAACAATATCATCAGCCCAGATCACCTGTCCGAAATGATCGCCGAT
>JAHHJO010000394.1:0-2163 GCA_018680275.1 Bacteroidia bacterium | reverse complement strand
CGAAGATGAGTGTTTTGATCAGTGTATCTGAACTCAAACTGAGCGTTATCGGGTTATTACAAGTATGAAAACTTCCACCATCAAAGAAACTGGCATTTAAAGCTATAGTCTCGCTATCATCAATATTGTCATTATCTGTATCTGTTGGTTCGACGTATGCCACCAGTCCATTCAGACAGACCGGGCTTGGTGTCTTGGTATTAATGACTTCAAAATTCTGCGTGTCAAAATCCGAGTTACCACAACCATCTGTCACTGACCACTCTATAGAGTAAGATCCTATAAGGTAGACGCCTTCGATTATATTTGTATCTCCGACAGCTACGAAATTATTGTCACTGTCTCTTACTGTATAAGTCCAAATCAATGGATTATCGCAATCATCTGTCGCAGATCGTTCTATTATTATATCTCCACTGTCACAATTGATATTCCCGGATTCAAACTCAAGATCACCGGCTACATCCATGACTGGTGCCGCAGTGTTGATCAACTCAATTATCTGTGGCGTTGGAATTTCCCATTTTTCAAAGATACCATTGACCTGGCTACACCAGTTGATAACGGTCCAGGTTCTCTCTATAATTGCACATTCAGTGCCTCCGGGTGAAGCTTCAAATACTTCATCCTGGTAATCATAACCAAGGAGGCTGCATTCATCATCTCCTGCAGTATATATCGGGAATCCAAATATCGGATTAATTGCATTTAATGCTTCAGGTCTTAAATCTGATAAATCGCATGCCCCATTATCTATCGAGTAATTAATTGGCCACTGAATATTTGCACCGACAAAAGGTGTTTCATTGCCTATCATGATATGCTGGATACAACTTTGATATATATTTCCGGAAGGATCTCTAAGTACAAACTCCCTTGTTATTTCTCCAATCCCGCACTGATTGACATCATCAGATGAGACCTCTTCTACAAGCTGGGTATCTGCACAATTATCATTCACTACCGGGTTACCAAAACTCACTCCAAGATTTTGAAGATCATATGGTTCACGGCAATCAAGTGTCATATCTGTCGGACAGGTCATGCTCGGTGGTATTTTATCATGAACATGAACCCTTATCATACATTGATTGGTATTGCCTCCAAGATCAACGGCTCGAAGAACCACCATCAAATCTGTCCTGTCCACATCTGAACAACAGAAATAAACACTATCGCCCCACAGGGTATCAGAAGCGACACAGAGTGTATCCATTCTCCTGATTTCAATCCTGTCCAGGCCACATTCGTCCCAGCTGCCCTCGTCAAATGTTTCTTTGAAGACTTCATTCATGCCTCCAAAACCTAAATTCACATCAACATCCTGGTCACAGATTGTGACTGGTTCCGTTCTGTCCCTTACCATAACATTCACAGTACAACTACTCGTGTTATAACAATCATCTGCTACGATATATTCGACAATATTATTTCCGGTTTGCAATTCGACCGGTCCGCCATTCTCCTGTAAAAGCCCTAATGGGTAATCTATCTTTACTGAAAACCCATTGCCGCAATCATCTACCGGCGATACCGGTGGCATCTCAACTGAAGCAGCACAATCATCATTGGTCGTGACAGTAAAATCAGATGGACATACGAATTCAGGTGCTTGATCATCTATAATCTCAATCATCTGGATTCCACCTCTTGAGTTTTCACCATTACACCACCATTCTCTCACCTCCCAGGTTCTCATTATTTTCCTGACACATCCAATCTGTGGCAACTCAAGGTCTGTATATAATACAACCGCACTGCACCCGACCTGGGTCGGAATATTTGTATCCACGCCTGTAAATGGACCAGGGATCAATGGTACACCGTTACCTGATCCGGTTAATGGACATATTATTGTAATTCCTGTTCCACTTCCGGTTATTGGACCCATACCTGTACCACTACCAGTAAAAGGATCACATAAGATTGGTACTCCGGATCCTGAACCTGTAGTGGGGTCCATTGGCCATGGCAAAGGAAACCCGTTTTGATCATATTCATAACGGTCATCACTACATCTTATAGGATCACCAGCAGCAACTGTTCTCTGATCAGGAAAAATGATATCATTAAGTTTTAATCTCTCTAGCATGATCTGGTGAGAACAGACATCTTCATTTCCAAATTCATCTACCGCTTTATATGTTCTTGTAATAATATTTG
>JAHHJO010000414.1:0-6669 GCA_018680275.1 Bacteroidia bacterium | reverse complement strand
CTTGCTGGCAGGTAGCCGAAGAACTCAAAGAATTCACTCAATACTTCCCTTCTGATAGTCTTAAAGCGTTGGGGTCTACAAAAATGTATATGTGCTATGATGACGAAGCACTCTATGTCGCCGCAATCTGCGAATCACTTTCTGACGACTATGCAATTGCTAACCTGAAGAGAGATTACGGGTTTTCCGAAAATGATAACATCAGTTTCATCTTTGACACATTTAATGATAAAACCAATGCATACATGTTTGGAATGAATGCCTATGGTGCCAGGCGTGAAGCATTGATATCCAACGGTGGAAAAACACGTAATAGTTTCAATGCATCATGGGATAACAAATGGGATGGAGAGTCCAAAATATATAGTAATTACTGGATTTGTGAACTTAAAATTCCTTTTAAAACTATCCGCTATAACAAAGGTGCCAGTAAATGGCGATTTAATTGTTACCGAAATGATAAACAATGCAATGAGATCACATGCTGGGTCAATATCCCCAGAGAGAACATCCTGATGGACCTTACGTACATGACTGACATGATTTGGGAAGATCCATTGGACGAACCAGGAAAGAATATATCGGCTATTCCATATACAAGTTACAGTAATACAAGAGATTTCGAAGCCACACTCCAATTAGTCACCGATGCAAGCTTTAATATCGGAGGAGACGCCAAGATCGCATTGAGTTCCAGTATGAATCTTGATCTCACTTTCAATCCGGATTTTTCACAAGTGGAAGTAGATCAACAAGTCACCAATCTTGATCGATTCGAAATTTTCTTTCCGGAAAGACGACAATTTTTCCTGGAAAATGCGGATTTGTTCTCGCGCTTTGGCAATTCAAGAATGAATCCTTTTTTTTCAAGGCGAATTGGTATATCAAAAGATACACTGACCGATACCAATATTCAAAACAAAATCTTTTATGGTGCCAGAGGCAGTGGAAAAATAAATGAGACACTTCGTCTGGGAGTTTTGAATATGATGACCGCTGATCAGCCCGAAAATGATCTCCCAATAGCGAACTATACTGTCCTTGCAGCAGAAAAACAGGTATTTGGACGGTCTAATATCGCTTTTATTTTTACAAACAGACAATCGGTAAATGCCGAGAATTATGGAACTACACTCGATAAATATGACCGGGTTGCAGGTCTTGAATACAGGTTATTGTCTGAAAACAATCTTTGGTCAGGAAAGGCCTCTTTTATGAAGGCATTGACACCAAATGATGAAGCTCACAAATTCGCCCATTATCTTCAATTGGAACACAACAAAAGAACCTGGAGGGTTGAATGGGTTCAAATGTTTATAGGCGAAGGCTTTGATGCCGAAATGGGATTTGTACCTCGTAAAGACATCATATTTTTTAGTCCGGAATTTACATACAGAATATTCCCTGGGAACGGTAAAGTCAGCTTCCACAATATAAATGTGGATACCAGGATCATTTATAAACTGGGAAAAGAGGATAATGAAATATTCCAGGGATTTGGCCGGGAAGAATTGGGTTTTGAACTAAGATGGCATACCAGGTTCAACAACAATTCGGATATTAGATTTAAATGCAATTATTCGGATTTTGTACTACTTGAGGATTTTGATCCTACAAGGATCCAGGAAGATGAAATATTTAAATCAGCTGGCAGCAAATTTCAAAATCTCATCTTTGAATTATCCTATAATACTGACAGACGAAAACGGCTATATGCACGGGTAAGACCGTTTGTTGGTTCGTATTATGATGGATTTCGCGCCGGTATTGCAACAACAATGTCATATCGGTTCCAGCCATACGGGTCTATCTCTGTGGAATTAAACTATAACCATATTAAACTGGATGAACCTTTTGAAGAAGCTAATCTCTGGTTGATTGGCCCAAAACTGGATCTCACTTTTACGAGGAAGCTATTCCTGACAAGTTTTGTTCAGTATAATACTCAATTTGACAACCTCAATATGAATACCCGATTCCAATGGCGCTTCGCCCCGGTATCAGATTTCTTTCTTGTGTATACGGACAACTATGATACGGGTATACCTTCAAGGTTCCAGAGTCGAAACAGGGCATTTATTGCAAAGCTAACCTACTGGCTAAACCTTTAACGATAATTCTTCTTCCTTCTTCAAATAAATGACTTCGGAGCAATTCTCTTTTCGGAATATTTGTTTTGCTACTCTTTGAATATCATCCGTAGTTACCTGGTTATATTCTTCTTCCTGGCGGTTGATCATGGATGCATCTCCCAGCATTTCAAAGTAGGCCAGGTTAATCGCTTTATTAATAACGCTTACTTCTGAAAAACTGATCGAACTGATCAAACCATTTTTTACTTTCTGGAGTTCGTGTTCTTCTTCTTTTTCCATTATTAGTAGCTCCAACTCGTTCCAAATAAGTACCCTGGCTTCATCAACAGTTGCATTGTCCATCAATTTCGCTTCAATGACAAAAAGACCAGGGTCCATTGTCCCTGTGACATATGCCTGAATATTCGAAAAAACAGTTGTGCCTTTTAGCAGTTTTTTATAAAATCTGGATGATCGCCCCCCACTTAAAATATCAGATAACAAATCTACAGCAGCAAAGTCCTTGTGCAGGCGACCAGGCATATGGAAAGCCATATAAATTGCATCCGCAGGAACATCATCAGACAGAAGCCTCTTTCTCAGGCCCTGTTGATCCGGTTCTGTACTGATATTATGAACAACCTCAGGTCCTTGAGGTATCTCACCAAACCATTTATTTACAAGATTCCTGGTAGTTTCTATATCCTGCCTTCCGGTGATTACCAGGATCGCATTATTGGGGTTATAATTTTCTTGAAAAAAATCAGCAACATCTTCAAGGCCGGCATTGGCAATATGTTCTTTTTTCATTCCTATGGTAGGCCACCTGTATGGATGTTTTTTATACGCGGTATCTGACAAGACATGCCACAAATTACCATAGGGGAGATTGATACTCGTTTCATTAAACTCTTCAAGCACAACTTTTTTTTGTACATCAAGTGCTTTTTGGTCAATATTCAGATATAACATCCGGTCTGCTTCCAGCCATAATGCCGTTTCAAGATTCTCACCCGGGAGGACATTGTAGAAATTTGTGATATCATTATTGGTGAATGCATTGTTGTCTCCACCGGACTCCTGGATTGGAATATCATAATCTGATACATGCTTTGATCCTCCAAACATCAGGTGTTCGAATAAATGGGCAAATCCTGTTTTACCCGGATCTTCATTTCTAGATCCTACCTTATATAAGATGTTTACAGTTGCAAGAGGTGTACTTTCATCCTCATGCAGAATGACAATCAGTCCATTATCCAGTTTGAATTTTTCAAATGTGATCATAGCATATTAAAATTATAAAGTCCAATCTTCATTCTTTCCTGACTTAAAAATATTTAAACGAAGATGATCCATAAAAGTTTCTGCAGAAATTAATTCTGCCCCAAGACTCATCAAATGTCTGGTTTCCTGCTGACAATCAATAAGGTCGAATTCCCTTTCCTTCAAAAAATGACATAACTTGATCAATGCAAACTTTGAAGCATTGGCCTGAAGTGAAAACATGGATTCCCCATAGAATATTTTCCCTATTGATAAGCCGTACAATCCGCCTACGATCTCGTTTTCATTCCAGACTTCTACAGAATGGGCAAACCCCATTTCATGTAGTTCCAGGAAAATATTATGTATCTCAGATGTAATCCAGGTATCTCCCTGTCCGGGTCTGTCAATCTTCCGGCAGAGACTTATAACTTTTGCAAAATCCCTGTCTACTGACCACTCAAATCTGTTTCCATTCAAATAGGATCTCATACTCTTGGAAACTTTGATCTTTGAAGGATATAACACACACCTTGGATGAGTAAACCACCATAGGAGGGGGTCTTCACTATTGGACCATGGAAATATACCATACTGATATGCCAGGAGAATCTGATTTAAAGAGACTTCACTGCCTACAGCAAGGAGTCCATCATTATCAGCTAGAAATGGATGAGGAAAAAAGTCTACCCCAGGAGGCAGATAAAATGCCACTATTTATCTTCTACCATTACTTCAATAACAGCAGAAAGTCCGCGTTCAACAAGCGCTTCTTTCATAGGCTTAAGTACAGCCATGTCTGCTGTTTTTACAACAGCCTTTCCTTTATAGTGTACAATAAGAGAGAGTTGTTCGGATTGTTCAAAAGTATGATTACATACTTCCATGAAACATTGAATGACCCAATCAAAAGTATTGAAATCATCATTGTAGACAAGCAACTGCGCAGTTTGAAATCCTGTTTTTGAATCCTGCTCAACTACAAGTAATTCATTCAATTCATCGGTCAATACGGAGTCTAGATCTTTCGACATAATTAATTCATTAAGGATATTACTGCAAATCAGAAAGCGCTTGCTTCACTGCTTCAAAGTTGGGTAAATTTAAGGCATTTTCCAACACTTCAGCATATTTTACAATGCCTTCCCGGTCAATGACAAATGCAGACCTTTTTGCAACACCACGCAGACCAAGCGGAGTGTCTTCATAAATGGCATCATATGCCCTGCAAACGGTCTTGTTAAAATCTGATAACACGGGGAATTGCAACTGGTTCTCGCTTTTGAATTTTGCTAGTGCAAATGGAGAGTCGACAGAAATAGCCATCACCTGGGCATTCAAGTCATTATATCTGTTACTATCATCCCTGATAGAACAAAGTTCGGCCTCGCAAACGCCTGAAAAGGCGAATGGGAAAAACAATATAACAACATTCTTGTTTTGAAAATCCGACAGACTTACGTCGTTTTTATCGCTGTCCTTTAGTGTAAAGACAGGTGCTTTATCTCCAATATTAAGTGGCATTCAGTGTGTTTAAGAAATTCAAAAATATAGTTTTTCAGCATTAATTGTTGGTCAAATGTAGATTTTGAGAAAATAATTGCCATAATGACTTTTAGTTTCCAATATTTGCTTGAAACCATGAGTAAAAAATTAGTGGCATATCTTCAGCTTCACCTGGCAGTCATTCTTTTCGGATTGACCGCTATACTTGGTGACCTGATTTCTATTTCTGCATTAAGCCTTGTCTGGTGGCGGGTGCTCATTACAAGTGTCAGCCTGTTATTTTTTATCCAGTTTGGAATGACATTAAAAAAATTACCTCTTAGCCTGATACTTAAATATTCAGGAATAGGCATCCTTGTAGCTATCCACTGGCTGACGTTTTACGGGGGAATTAAATTTTCTAATGCTTCTGTTGTGCTTGCAGCGATGGCAACTACGTCTTTATTTACATCAATAGTAGAACCTATAATTACAGGGAAGAAATTCATGTTCCTGGAAGTCGTCCTGGGACTTCTGATCATACCACCCATGCTTTTGATTGCAAGCAACCTGGAATTCGGGATGCTTCTGGGCCTCGGAACAGCACTATTGTCTGCTTTCCTTGCTTCGATTTTTGCATGCTTCAATAAAAAACTTGTACACCTGGCCAGCCCCTTTGAAATAAGTTTCCTTGAGATGACCTCTGCTTTTCTTTTTCTTTCGATTCTCCTACCCTTTTTTGTTGGTGGAGAATATGGTTTTATGCCCGATAAAAGCGACTGGATATACCTGTTGATCCTTGCCTTGGCATGTACAACATTAGCTTATGTAATAAGTATCAATGCTCTCAAAGAGGTTTCTGCATTCGACGCGAATCTTGTTATCAATATGGAACCTGTTTATGGAATATTCCTTGCAATAATCATCTTAAAGGAACATAAGGAAATGACCGGGACTTTTTACTGGGGTATGATATTCATTATGCTCATTGTATTTGCACATCCATTCATCAATAAAAAAGTATATGGACAATAACAATCAGGAAAAGATCACCTCTGATGGTATATATGAATATTGTAAATCAATGTCTTCAACAGTACCAGAATATCTTAATGGACTTGAAGAAAGGTCTAAATCAACCAATCAGCTTAAAATGATTTCCGGGCCTTATCTAGGTTTATTTCTTGGCATGATATCTAAAATCATTAACCCGCAGTACATTCTTGAAATAGGTACATTCACCTCATATGGAACAATCTGCCTTGCGCATGGACTGGGGCAGGATGGAAAAATCGTAACCCTTGAGAAGAATGAATCATTGAAAGGATTTGCTGATGAATTCATAGAATCTTCTGGATTCAAAAATCATATCATCCAATATTTTGGAGATGCCCAGGAAATAATTCCTCAACTTGACTATACATTCGACCTTGTTTTTATTGACGCAGCAAAAAGGCAGTATATTGACTACTATGAAGCAGTCATAGGAAAAGTCCGATCCGGTGGAATTATTGTTGCTGATAATGTTCTTTGGAAAGGAACCATCCTGGATAAAACAAGAGACAAACTTGCTGATGGGCTTGATGCATTCAACAAACATGTCTCTGGAGACTCCAGGGTCGAAAACATCATTCTTCCGATTGATGATGGTTTGCATTTAATCAGGAAAAAATAATCCAATATGTCCCAGGTAATTTATACAAATTTTAGTTCGGGAAAGTAAAAATCCGATCTTTGCCCTATGCGTTTATATATATTTCTACTTATATCTCTTTGGCTGAGTTTACCTTCTTTGCAAGGACAAAATCAAACAGTAGGCCTTTTTGTCAACGATTCACTTTCATTC
>JAHHJO010000421.1:0-2442 GCA_018680275.1 Bacteroidia bacterium | reverse complement strand
GTACCAAGCAATAGCATCACCACCCCATCCATCACATGCATTAGTTTCACCAAAAGGATTGCCATATGGTCCGAAATCAAGATTCACCAACCCTGAACCGTCAGTACATGAGGTTGCAGAAATATTAGCGGGCCAAGGCAAAGCGCCTGAGCAGACATCATTTGCAACATAATAACAAGTTCCATTATCTATAGTGGTAGCAGGATTATGATTAATTGCAGCAGGATCAGAACACCCTATAACTTCATTACTCGTATTTAGACAAAAATCTAAATCAAATCCTGTTGTTGTTCCAAAATCATGAATTTGGATGATTAGATTATCCCCAATATTCCAACCTCCCAAGTATCCACTAGAAAAGGTATTGAGGCAATCAACTTCAACTAAAGACCCACATGATCCTGTGTATACATAGATCCCTGGATCTCCTCCGGCATTCTGATATTGCCAATAAAGGGCAGTCGTAGTGGCTGTCCATGAATACCAATAATCAGCTCCTTGAGTAGAACAACCTGAGCCTGTATCACTTCCAGGTGTAGAATCTGTCGCCCCATCAGTGGCTCCTGGCAATGTAGTTATTGGAGGATCAGAAGCTGAAATTGTTTGACAATCAGTTGTTCCAACTGCTGTCAGAACATTTGATAGGTCAATTGCACCTGCACAAGTGTCATTTACTGGTTGTGCAAATGAAAATCCTAACCCGATGGTTAAGAAAATTAAGCTTAGTAACGTTTTTTTCATAATACTATGAGATTGAGTATAATCAATAATTAGGTTTATTTATTTCAATTATAAAGTTCTAATAAGCGTTCTTCTAGAATTCTTTTTTCCGATTCGTCATTAGTCATTGCATAACTTCTAAAAGTCTGAGCTACATAGTTGTTAGTTGTGACAGCTTCAGCCAAAACTCTAGGATTTTCCCTGAAAGCTTCGTGCATTTGACCAAATTTGATAGTTAAATATCCGGAAACTAATGCCTCACCGAGATCATTATTGGTTAAATCAGTGATTTGGGATTCTTTAAAATCTTCATTTACAGACCCTGGAGTTTGAGATAAAACAGGACCTACAAAAAACAAAACACACGCAATAATTAAGATGTTTTTCATTAAATTGAGTTTTATTAATAATACATTAAGCCCTGTACGACAATAACTTATCGAACAACGCCGAAAAAATTAAGCGAATTTACCAGTGTGGGAAAACAAGAAGGTGATTTCGTCTTTTTGTTGTCCTCAACTACTTTATAGCCGCTTAAATGGTTTATTTCGTCGGCAAAATACCGCTTTTTCTATTGAATTCAGCAAGTATTTTATAGATATTTTTTTTATTAATATTCTATTTACCATCTCTTAAAACAAAAAGGCTGACCATAACATGATCAGCCTCAATTGATAAGTAAACCAAAATCAAGATTATTCTATCAAAATCATATGTTTGACCTCACTATGATTTTCTGTAATCAGCTTATAATAGATCATTCCACTGCCTTTCAGATTGAATTCACTCCTGTTTAATCTGAATTCATTCATCCCTGCTTTACCGTCTATTGTCATTCGGGAAACTACTTTACCGGAAATATCAGTGAATACCATCTTCACAGATTCATCTTTTTCCAATACAAACCGGATGTCTGTATATTCCTTAAATGGATTCGGTTGATTTTGATATAAGCTGAAAACCGGATTTACAAGATGTTCATTGGATAATTGGAGATCAACGACATTCAAATCTTCTCCTATATAGGCTTCAGCATTTGCAATGCTGGAATTAAATTTCACACTTTCAGAAATCCATCCATTTTTGCCTGCCCTTAATAAGAGCCTGCACATTATCTCATTATTATTGATTGGATGGCCTGGTGTTACACTAAATCCTAGATTATTATCAATAACTGCAAAACTTCCTTCTTCAATGCCAGGTCCATTGACGTCTATAAGTTCAAGGTTATTTAAATTCATGGCAAACTGGTATCCATAAATACCATCTGCAAGTGCCTTTAGCTGTACTTCGAATACTTCCCCTGCCTTTACTTCCCTGTTTTCATATATTACATTGATCGAATTGAGTTTTTCTGTAAACCCGGATGCATTAATACCTGTCGTTTCTGCACTTTGATTGACATCGCCCACCTTAACACCTACAAAATCAGCGTCATTGATGTTGGTATCGAAATTATTGACATTTAAAAAGTCCCTGTATAACCATGGATTATTTATGTCCAGCTCTTGCTTTGCATCAATGCCTTTCCAACTTGGATTTTCAGGCAACCGATGATAGATACCAAGAATTAATTTTCTAAGCTCGATCAAATCTATTGAAGATATCTCCTTATCATTATTAATATCAGCAGCAATCATCTTATACGGACTATTTAAAAAGGTAATGCCGAGGATATGTCTTTGTATTAAAAGTATATCCAGGGTACTGACTCCGTTCAGG
>JAHHJO010000369.1:0-2113 GCA_018680275.1 Bacteroidia bacterium | reverse complement strand
GTACCAATAACATGACCTTTACAGAAATCATTTGATTAAAGTAATATTTAGAATGAACGAGGGCCGCTTGAAATACTATTCCAGGGAAGAAGAAGCACTTAATGTTATTACCCATGGTATTGGACTTGGTCTGAGTCTTGCCGCCATCGTATTTCTTGTATTTCATGCCATAGAATGTGGTACAACAACACATATCATCAGCTTTTCAATTTTCGGTTTGAGTATGATCTTATTATATGCGGCGTCGACATCTTATCATTATGTCCAGAAACCGGACATAAGAAGGAAACTCAATATCCTGGATCACGCAGCGATTTATATTTTAATAGCAGGTACATACACCCCGTTTACATTAATTACCCTTAAAGGATGGATCGGTTGGACAATTTTTGGAGTCGTTTGGAGTATCGCTATTTTGGGTGTTTGCTTCAAATTATTTTATACCGGCCGGTTTGATAAAATATCCACCCTGGGTTATGTCGCTATCGGGTGGATCGCCATTTTCGCCATAAAACCGCTGATCGACAATTTGCCATTATTCGGACTATACTGGGTGGTTGCCGGGGGTATTTTATATACGATTGGTGCTTTGTTATACATTCTACCAAGGTTGAAGTACAATCATGCGATATTTCATGTTTTTGTTTTGCTTGGTAGTATCTCTCACTTTATTGCTGTTTACTATTACGTCTAAGATATGTTTCATTGAATAGGCTTGGAACACTGGCTTTCTATAAAAGTTATACGTGTATCTTGATTTCACTTTGCATGAATAACGAAGAACCAGTCCTGTATTCATTTTTTGAATAAGACACCATTTAAATTCTAAATTGGAATAACAGTATATTCACAAGAATTAACCGAAGCTGAAAAATTGAAAGAAATAAAAAAGATAAAAGGCAATATCATTGACCTCCACAATCGAAAAATCTATCCGGGAGAGCTTACAATTTCAGGAGGATATATAGACTCCATAGAAACTATTGATGAAACCCTCTATAACTACATCCTTCCTGGATTCATCGACGCCCATATCCATATTGAAAGTTCCATGCTGGTGCCTTATGAGTTTGCACGTATCGCACTGACACATGGTACAGTAGCAACAATCTCTGATCCCCATGAAATTGCGAATGTACTCGGTATTGATGGTGTCCATTATATGATTGAAAATGCCCGGGAAGCCAAACTCAAATTTCATTTCGGGGCGCCTTCATGTGTACCGGCAACCAGCTTCGAAACAGCCGGTGCTGTCATTGATTCAGATGGTATCAGGCAACTCATGGCCATGGACGAGATATTTTACCTCTCTGAAATGATGAATTATCCAGGTGTATTGCACAAAGACCCTGAGGTGATGCGTAAACTAGAAATTGCAAAGGAATCAGGAAAACCAATCGACGGTCATGCGCCCGGTCTGATGGGGGAGCAAGCCAAAAGATATATTGAAGCAGGTATTACAACAGACCATGAATGTTTCAGCTTCCCTGAAGCGCTGAACAAACTCTCCCATGGCATGAAGGTCATCATCAGGGAGGGATCAGCAGCCAGGAATTTTGATGCATTACATACTCTGATCAAGAGCCATCCAGAAAAGCTTATGTTCTGCAGCGATGACAAACATCCGGATGAACTGATGCATGGACATATCAATGAGCTTGTAGTACGTGCTTTAGAATTGGGTTATGATATGTTCGATGTTCTGCAAATAGCATGTAAAAATCCTGTTGATCACTATAAAATGGATGTCGGTTTGCTCAGGACTGGAGATAAAGCAGATATGATCGTTGTGAGCGACATGGAATCGTTCAAAGTTTTACAGACCTATATTAATGGAGAACTGGTTGCTGACCAGGGCAGATCTTTTCTACCTGACAAAATACATTCCTGTCCAAATAATTTCAATATCAGTCCTAAAAAAAGAGAAGATTTCCTGATGGAATCTCAAACCGATAAAATTAAAGTGATTCATGCCATTGACGGTGAATTAATCACTGAAAGTTCTACCAAAAAACTGGAATTAATTGATGGCTGTTTGCAAACTGATCAAAGCAAAGATATCCTGAAAATCAGTGTGGTCAATCGCTATAGCGAAGCACCCGTTGCATCAGGC
>JAHHJO010000407.1:0-7115 GCA_018680275.1 Bacteroidia bacterium | reverse complement strand
GTTTTAAGACTACAATCTTGTTTTTAAAACCCTAAATCTTAGAGTCTTTCAAAGCATCTTTGATCACCTGGTTCATTGCCTGTTCTGCAAGTGGACTGGAATATTGATTTAATTCAACGATCGCTGTATTGATTTCATCTTTAGACCCTTTCTCTATGATCGTTTCAAGCATGGAAATAAGATCGGATAGTTTTTCATGGTCATCTGAACACAACCAGGATTTATTTTGAACTATAAACTTCTTCCCTGACATAACAAGGGCCTTGCCTTCATTTCTGGCTTCAAGCAATGCCTTTGCCTGGATGTCCTGCTCTGCATTTTGTATGGAATCGAGTAACATCTTGCCCATCTCTTCTTCAGAAATGCCGTATTGCGATTTGATCTTGATCTCGGTTTCAGTTGATGACCTCAGCTCACTGGCTTTAACTTTCAGGATACCGTCAGCATCGATGATGAATCGCACTTCAATTTTTGGTATTCCTGCAGGCATAGGAGGAATATTTTTCAGAATAAATTCTCCGAGTTTTCTGTTGTGTTCTACCAGTTCTCTCTCGCCCTGATACACTGCAATTTTTAAATTTTTCTGACCATCAACAGAGGTTGTATAATTTCTTCCTGCAGCATGCGGAATCTTGCTATTACGCGGGATGATTGTATCCATCAATCCTCCAAGCGTTTCAATGCCAAGAGATAAAGGAGTAACATCCAGAAGTAACATATCTTTATTTCTTCCTGACAAAACATCACCCTGGATAGCGGCACCCATGGCTACTACTTCATCAGGATTCAGTTTGTCATAAGATATGGCATTAAAGAATTCAGAGATTGCTTTTTTAATAAATGGAATCTTTGTAGAACCACCTACGAAGACGACCTTATCAATATCAGAAGTTTTTAACCCGGCATCTTTCATCGCATCTTTACATTTGCTGATTGTTTGATCAACAATTGGTTCGATCAAGGCATTGAATTCTTTTACCGTTAATTGAAAGACACCATCTTCACTTGAATATAACTCGATGGCAGAGAGGGTTTTCTTGGCTGTTTCAGCGCGCATTCTCAGACTTTGTCTCAAACGGACATCATTCTTCAATTGATCTGTACTGATA
Organism: Bacteroidia bacterium; assembly: GCA_018680275.1. GTDB lineage: Bacteria > Bacteroidota > Bacteroidia > Chitinophagales > Saprospiraceae > RFSX01. The sequence goes on along the minus strand of JAHHJO010000407.1, from coordinate 6,006 downwards.
CCATGAATCGTCTGCCAGTGTTTTATGATAATATTATCAATATCGTCACCTCCAAGGAATGTATCACCATTTGTTGACAACACTTCGAATACGCCATCATGCAACTGCAGAATTGAAATATCAAAAGTTCCTCCGCCAAGATCATAAACAGCAATCGTCTCTTCCTTTCCGGATTCGCTATCAAGACCATAGGCTAGACTTGCCGCTGTAGGTTCATTAATGATCCTTAGAACATCCAGGCCTGCAAGCTTACCAGCATCTCTTGTCGCCTGTCTTTGTGAATCATTGAAGTAGGCAGGAACCGTAATCACCGCCCTGGAAATACTTGCACCCAGATTATTTTCTATTCTTGACTTCAGGTATTTGAGGATTTCGGCAGACAATTCAATTGGTGAAAAGAAACGATTGCCCAATTGTACTTTGACCAACTGGTCTTCTTCATCTATAATATTATAAGCCAGCTGTTTTTTATAGGATTCGAGATCCTTATAGCTCTTGCCAAGCAGTCTTTTGACACTGTAGATCGTACGTTCAGGGTCTGTAACCAATTTCGTCCGGGCCTGGTCGCCAACTATAAACTCACCATTTTCACCTAAATGAATGATTGATGGAACAAGGGTATTTGATCCGCCCTGGTCTTTAATAATACGTACCTGTCCGTCTTTGTCTGTATATGCTATCAGACTGTTTGTGGTGCCCAAATCAATGCCAACAATAATTTCTTCATTGTTGATCTGTCCGGACTGCATGTTAATTGATATCTTCGCCATTACCTCAATTAATTCATTAATTACAATTTGAGACCAGGAATGTTCAAAAACAAATCACATACTCTCTTTTTAATTCTAGGTGGATTTTTCGTTACCAATGCCCTGGTTGCCGAATTTATAGGTGTAAAGATATTTTCTTTGGAGAAAAGCTTTGGGTTTGAACCAGCAAATCTTAGTTTTTTTGGAATTAAAGACCTTTCATTCAACCTCACTGCTGGTGTAATCCTTTGGCCTGTCGTATTTGTGATGACAGATGTCATTAACGAATACTATGGTAAAAGAGGGGTCAAGTTTCTGAGTAATATGGCTGTAGGTTTAATTCTTTATGCTTTTCTAATGGTGTGGCTGGCAATATCACTAAGCCCAAATGAATGGTGGGATACAATTAGCGGAACGAGAGAAAATCCAGCGGAAAGCATTTCAGGAATGAACCTTGCGTTCCAACGGATTTTTGGTCAGGGATTATGGATCATTGCAGGTTCACTGGTCGCATTTCTTGTAGGCCAGATACTTGATGTATTTGTATTTCATAAAATAAAAAAGTGGACTGGAGAGAAAAAAATATGGCTGAGGGCGACAGGCTCTACACTCGTATCACAGTTTATTGATAGCTATATCGTGCTTATTATCGCATTCTACATAGGGGCGGACTGGAGTATCGAACGTGTTGCAGCCATTGCAAATGTTAATTACATTTATAAATTCAGTATGGCCATAATACTAACTCCAGTCATATATTTGGCCCATTACGTTATTGACAAATACCTTGGAGAAAAAATGGCCACAGAATTAAAGGAAAAAGCAGCTATTGAATGATGAGCAATGCATCTACAACAGATAATATATTAATGATCCGCCCGGCAAACTTTGGATTGAATACTGAGACTGCCGAGAATAATACATTCCAGTCTGTTGATGATAATATTGATATCAATACTATTAAAAATGAGGCATTAAAAGAATTTGATGCTGTGGTAAAAGAGTTAAAGTACCATGATATCAATGTCCTGGTGGTTGAAGACACGAAAAATCCGGTTAAAACAGATGCAATATTCCCCAATAATTGGATCTCAACGCACGAAGGTAAAATCATAGTCTCCTATCCAATGTGGTCTGAAAACCGACGACTTGAACTCAGGGAGGATATTGTAGAATTATTACAAGAAAAATATGGTTTTGATAAAAGATATGGATTTGAATACCTGGTTAAAGATTCTCAATTCCTTGAAGGAACCGGAAGTATGATCCTGGACAGATCAAACAAGATGATCTTTGCATCTTTGAGTCCACGGACTCATATCAAAGCCCTTGAAAAATTTGCTGTGATATTAGGCTACCAGAAAATGATTTTCCATTCATGGCACAAGGGAAGCCTGATTTATCATACAAATGTGATGATGTCTGTAGCTGACAAATATGCTATTGTATGTCTTGACTCTATTCATGATGAACTGGAAAGTAAGGCTGTCAAAGAAAAATTAACTCAACTAAATAAGCAAATCATTGAAATCTCTATATCACAAATGGAAGACTTTTGTGCCAATGTCATTCAACTCCAATCACGGATCGGAGAAAAGTATCTTGTGATGTCCGATAGAGCATACAATTCATTTACGGCATTACAGATTGATAACATACTGTCTTTCAATAAGATAATCAAAATGCCTGTTCCAATCATTGAAAAATACGGGGGTGGTGGTATCCGCTGCATGATTTGTGAAATCTTTCTCTGAGAAGAAAGTGTTCACATTACCATAACTTTTACATAATAATTTTTTATATATACATTTATTTTTAATGTTTGTATTTGCGTATTTTTGCGCTTGAAAACTCAATTTAGTAACTAATCTAAAAAGTAATGAAAAAACTTATACTAAGCCTTGCAGTCCTATTCATGACGACTGTGATTTACGGGCAATCCACAGTATCAGGAACTTTGGTTGACAATGATGACAATGAACCTTTAATAGGTGCATCAGTTCTTGTCAAAGGTACATCAACCGGAGCGTTGTCTGATGTTGACGGAAACTTCAAGATCATGAACCTCGAAAACGGATCATATACACTCGTTGTATCCTATGTAGGATATTCGGACCAGAACATTAAAGTCACTGTTGATGGTGGAAATGTAAATCTGGGCACCATCGGCTTGAATGCAGGCGGTGTAGGTTTGGAATCTGTGGTAATTACAGGTACCATGGATATTGTTCAGGACAGGAGAACACCTGTTGCTGTATCTACTATTGGAACAAGGGAAATTCAGGCTAAGGCCGGAAATGTTGAATTCCCGGAATTAATGAAGAACACACCTTCAATCTATGTTGCCAACCAGGCAGGTGGATATGGTGATTCAGAAGTATTTACAAGGGGTTTTGACCAAACAAATACTGCATTCCTTCTAAACGGACAACCAATCAACGGTATGGAGGATGGAAGAATGTACTGGTCTAACTGGTCAGGAATGACAGATGTTGCCACAGCAGTGCAGGTACAAAGAGGACTTGGATCTTCTAAATTGGCGATCTCTTCTGTTGGTGGTACAACAAACATCATCATGAGACCTACAGCTCAGGCTCAGGGTGGATCTGTTTCATACCTCAGAGGAAATGACAATTACAATAAAGCCACTGTAATGTACAATACTGGAATGAGTGAAAAAGGATTTGGTATGACTTTCCTTTTGACGCACTGGCAAGGAGATGGTTGGGCTGAAGGTACTAAAGGCCAGGGGCAAAATTACTTTATCTCCGCTGGTTATGAACCTAATGACAAGCACCAGTTCAACTTCTTGTTGACAGGAGCACCTCAATGGCACGATCAAAACTTCACGAAAAGAATCAGCGATCACTACCAAAGTGGAGAATTCAATATCAAGTTTAATGGTAACTACGGATTCCTTAATGGAGAATATCTTACTGAAAGAAGAAACTACTACCATAAGCCTGTAGCCAATGTAAACTGGGAATTTGCTATTAATGACAATACTACACTATCTACAGTTCTTTATGCTTCATGGGGTAGAGGTGGAGGATCCGGAGGTATTGGTAACTTCGGGAACAGACCACGTACAGATGATGGATACATAGATTGGGATGCAACTGTAGCAAATAACATGGCTACTGAAGCGGAGCCTGATTATGAACTAGGAAGAGGTGTTTATGTGTTAAGAAATTCAGTGAATAATCACCAGTGGTTCGGCGCAGTTACAAATCTTGAAAAAACATTATCTGAAAATCTTACATTGAGCGTAGGAGCTGACCTCAGAAGATATACTGGATCTCACTTCAGGGAAGTAAGAGACTTTATGGGTGCAAGCGGATATGCACAAAGTGGAAGAGCAAGATTCCCTGATGGGTATGTTGTAACAGAAGCTTTTGAAGCTAATCCATGGAAGGCGGTCAGTAGCTTTGCAAAAGAAGCACCAGCAGGAGAAAGAATTGCATACAATAACGATGAAACAATTACTTACAGTGGTGTATTTGGACAACTTGAATATTCAACTGACAAAGTATCCACTTATGTACAAGGTGCAGTTTCTAACCAGGGAAGTACAAGGTTTGAATTGTTCAACGAGACAGAAGAAAATAAGGAATCAGAAAAGATCAATGAACTTGGGTTCAATCTTAAAACCGGAATATCTTACCTGATTGATGACAACAACAGTGTTTTCTTCAATACCGGTTATTATCAAAGACAACCTTTCTTTGACAATCAATTCCTAAACTTCAGTAATACAATAAACCCTGTAACTGCCCCTGAGGATATTTTCGGTTTGGAATTGGGATATAAGTACCAGAGTGCTGACTTTGCTGCTAACTTGAATGTTTACAGAACTTCATGGCAAGGAAGGGTAACCACTTCGACTATTGATGAAGGTGAAGAGATAGACGGATTCGTATTCCCTGAAGGTGGATTTGTAAACATTACAGGATTGAACCAACTCCATTCAGGAATAGAATTGGACTTCAGTTATGATGTAAACAGTTCTTTCAGAGTAAAAGGTTATACTTCAATAGGTAACTGGCAGTATGATGGAGTTGCTACAAAAGATCTTTATGAAGATAATCTAGACAGAACATTGGTTTCTTCGACGCCTGAACTCGATATAGACGGTGTTAAAGTGGGTGGTGCAGCTCAAACAACTATTGGTCTTGGTGTAGATTACAAGATTACTGGTGACTTGAGAGCAGATTTAGATTACAACTACTATAGCAAGTTATATTCAAATCTTGGTGCAGACACTGATGAGCTTGAATTACCTTCATTCGGATTATTGGATCTTGGCTTGAGTTACAATTTTGACCTGAATAATGGTCAATTCCTTACGCTTAGAGCTAATGTATACAATCTTCTTGGAGAAGAATATATTTCAAGAGCATGGACTTCTGATCCTGCAACAGGAACTGATGATGGTGACTGGAATGGTGTGGCAAGATCAAACAGGGTTTCATTCGGTAAAACAACGACCTGGAATGTTTCTGCTAAATATAATTTCTAGTACTATTCAATAATATAATCCAGAAACCGTAAGCCGGATCATTATTGGTCCGGCTTTTTTTTTAACATTTTGTGCGCTACTAGCTTATCTGTTTTAGATATCTCAAATGCCAATACATATTCTCCTAAAGTTTACTTATTTTCAGAATGCGACAAACTTATTTAATAAAATCAGATATCACATGAAATCACTTTACAGGATATTAATGCTCATTGTATGTACTTTATCGTTTTTTAATGTTACATCTCAACAACAGGTCTCCATTGCTGAAGCCAGGGAAAATGACCCTGAAGGCCTTCCTGTCCTGGAAGCTCAGATTGTCGAAGTCAACGGTATCGTCATAGGACCGAATTTCCGTCCTGCAGGACTCACCTTTGTTCTTCATGATGCTACAGATAATGTAGGAATTACAGTTTTTTCAATAGATGAAAACCTGGGATACGATGTGACGGATGGCGATGAATTAACGGTTGTCGGAGAAATATCCCAATTTAATGGTTTGTGTGAAATCATCCCCACAGCCATTACCGTCATAAGCCAGGGCAATCCTCTTCCTGCAGCTACTACAGTGACAGAGCTGAATGAGAATACTGAATCAAATTTAATACGGTTTGAAAACGCTACGCTTGTCGATCCCATGCAATGGGATTTATCCGGTAGTTTCAATGTAGATATTACCGATGGGGTCAATACTATTCAGATGCGAATAGATTCTGATATCGATATTTCAGGAATGGA
>JAHHJO010000205.1:0-2456 GCA_018680275.1 Bacteroidia bacterium | reverse complement strand
TTAGACGAAGAAAAAAGTAATCTTATAATCTTCAGTGTGTTCAGAACATAGCTTTAACGGGCTTTACAGACCATATTTCTATTCAGTACTAACCAATTCACAATGCATCAATACACATAGCTGGCTTGTAATCCTAATGGAATACCAATAATCCAGAAAATGACCAGGAATATCGTCCAGATAATCAGGAATGCAATGGAGTATGGTATCATGATAGACACCAGTGTTCCGATACCTGTCTGTTTGAAATACCGCTGGCAAAAGACAACCACTAATGGGAAATATGGCATGAGTGGTGTAATGATATTGGTCGAAGAGTCACCTACCCTGTAGGCCGCCTGTGTTAACTCGGCTGAATATCCGAGTTGCATCAGCATAGGCACAAAGATAGGTGCTAATAAAGCCCATTTGGCAGATGCACTACCTACAAACATATTGACAAAACCGGTCAGGAAAATAATTCCGGCTATGGTGACAGGTCCAGGCAGGTTCAGTGCTTTCAATGCTGTTGCGCCTTTAATGGCCAGCAATGCACCGAGATTTGAGCTGGCAAAAGCCTGGATGAACAAAGCACAAAAGAAAGCCATGACAATATAATATGCCATACCTTCCATAGCCTTGGACATATCGTCTATGACATCTTTGCTTTTTGAATAGCTTTTGGAGAAATATCCATAAATAACACCTGGTAGCAAGAAGAAAATAAAGATCAAAGGAACAATAGACTGCATGATAGGGGCAGAAAAGGATGAAAGACCTCCATTTGCATCCCTGAACGGTGAGTCCCCGGGAATAAGCGTTAAACTGAATAGTACAAACAAAGCAATGGAGATTAAAGTAGCAATCCAGAAGCCTTTTCTCTCGGTGGCCGAAGTCGTACTCATATCAGGAGCATGCTCCGCATCTTCATCAACCGGCGATGTTCTGTTTAATCTTGGTTCGATGATCTTGTCTGTGATATACCAGCCAAGGAGTGTAATTATTACACTTGAACAAGCCGTAAAGTAATAATTACATAGTGGATTGATCTGAACAGCGGCATCGATGATTTGCGCAGCGGGTTGGGTGAATCCCTGTAGAAGCGGGTCTAGGGCCGAAGGGAGGGGATTGGCACTAAAACCACCTGAAACACCTGCAAAAGCTGCTGCAATACCAGCCAGGGGGTGTCGGCCTGCAGCATAGAAAATAATACCACCCAGAGGGATGACAAGAACATAGCCTGCATCTACTGCCGAGTGTGAAATGATACCAACAAATATGACCATTGGCGTAAGCAATGACTTGGGTGTCTTGTTCAGCATCATTTTCAATCCCGTATTGATATATCCTGATCCATCGGCAACACCTACTCCCAGCATGGCCACAAGTACAACGCCTAAGGGCGCGAAACTGGTGAAAGTGGTTACCATATTAGACAGGAAGTCGGCCATGGCATCACCTGTCAGCAGATTCATAATCCGAATGGCTTCACCTGTTCTTGGATTAATGTCTGTAAACTCAATAGGTGCCATTAAAGCTGACAGGACCCATACAATGATCAGACTGATAAAGAATAATATAGCTGGATCGGGCAATTTATTACCGACCTTTTCTATGACATTAAGTGCTCTGGTAACGAAGTTCTTTTTTTCTTGTGTGGTTTCGCTCATGTTTTGTTCGTTGGTCTGAGAAAGGTTCTAAAATATCCTTTTTTGGTCTTTTTATGTCATCTTATCAGGGAAAAACATACAAAGACTGAGAAAACCAGACCAACGAACAACACCTACAGGAGTAGAGATAGCAATTAGCGGGATGACCGCTTGTTAAAAACCGGGTTTGGATTTTAATTAATAGATAGATTTGATTTTCGAGATAATATCCCTGGAAACACCTTTGGAATAGGTTTCAACACTTCCGCCAGTGATCTTTGAGATCCCGGAATCGCTTACTTCAATTTCATAGGCCACACTTCCGGATTTACGAGAAACAACCACCTGGTATGTCCCTTTGCGCAGAACCTGGAGGTTGAACTCTTTGTAGATCATTTTAGATGGTGCAATTTTTTCCGAATAGATTTCCTCTCCGATTTTGTTTATAAAGGAGACTTTTAATTCGCTGTTGTTCCAATCGTTTATGTTGAGAACAAAAGTTTTATCCTCTACAATTTTTATTGTAGGAAGATCCCCTGCAGATACATTTACAGTAAATGCCATTGTCAGAATGAATAACAGATTTCTCATGAAAGTAAATTTTCTTGATAAAATGTTTTAGATATAATTAAAAGACAAAGGTATATGCAGTTGAAAGCGAATTAATACCTCAATTTTCACCTTTTTGTGTTGTTTTTTAACCGCCAGAATAAGAGGAGATTTTATCAATTATTCACTAAATGGTGCTTAGACTTATTTCAAGTCGATTGGGATAAAAAACTTGAACTTCAAGTCAGGAAGCTTGCTTTATAAAATATCGATTGAAAA
>JAHHJO010000111.1:0-2383 GCA_018680275.1 Bacteroidia bacterium | reverse complement strand
TCTCCAGCGGGATTGCCGCATGGACAGATTCTGTAGCAACTGCTGTAGTAAGACTACAAAATACACTCCTTGATAATAATAATGATTATGAAATTGAGGATGGAAGCCCTGAGTTTATAAGCATGGGAGGCAACTTTAGCAGTGACCCATTCATGGATCAACTGTTCAATGATGATGATATTATAGATGTCGATCCATTGTTTGATGCCCCGAATTTCGGTGATTTTCACCTGATGGCGGGAAGTCCCTGCATAGATGCGGGGATCGCAGCCGGCGCACCGGAACTGGATCTTGACGGCAATACCCGTGATGCCAATCCTGATATCGGAGCCTATGAATATGGTGTCGGGGTATCAACTAAATTTGAATCATACTTTGAAGAAATTCAAATCCAGCCAAATCCGGTTTCGGAATTATTGAACTTCGAATTGCCTGAGCATATAAGCGATGCAAGAATCCAGATATACAGTATCGATGGAGGACTTATTCTTTCCCAGGAGATGAGTGGATCACAAAAAGTATTGAATGTATCATCGATTCCTTCAGGTGAATATTTTATGTTTATTAGAGGAAATGAAAATTACAGGGCAAGATTTATAAAGATTTAATTAATCATTCAAAATAAATGGCCGGCAATACAGCCGGCCTTTTTTTATGGATCAGACACAGAAAGTAATCAATAAATGGAAGGCTGCCCTATCAAAGCCAGGGCATATATCAGGTCTTATGAAATCAATTTCACGTTTGGCCAAGAAATCCACCTTTGAAGCTGATAGTATTCATAACCAAGTCTTTGATTCATTTGATTGCCTTTCCTGTGCCAATTGTTGTAAAAGTATTCCTCCCATTGTTTCGAGAAGAGATGCCAAAAGAATATCCAGGCACCTGGGATTATCGGTTGCCGAGTTTGAAACAAAATATCTGCAGAGGGACAGTGATGGAGACAGGGTAATGAATCAAAGTCCATGTCCGTTTTTACTGGAAGATAATCGGTGTCGTATATACGTAGTGAGACCTGCAGCCTGTAAGACTTATCCACATTCGGGAGACGGCGATTTTTTTAATCACCTCAACTTACATAAGCGGAATGCAAAGTATTGCCCGGCCTTGTATGAGATAGTAAGGAGTTTGGTTGAAAGGCGGGGGATTTGAGACACTAGACATGAGACACTAGACATGAGACGCTAGACATGAGACGCTAGACATGAGACATGAGACATGTTAGGGTATTATTATTTTTTTCTAAAGTCTAAAGTCTAATCCTTCACCATTGTCGCCTCAGTCATCAGGTACATCAATCTGTTTATATCCGAGTCATTGAGTGTGAGCCTGCCTTTCAAGGTAATCTGTTCAGCAGTATATTCAACTGCTTCGGCAGCTTCGACTTCCATGACCGTCTCCGGACCGGCGCCACCGCAGAAGAAACACATATTGTAGGGATATGCTGAAAAGATAAATTCTTTATGGGACTTGTATCCTTCAACAGGAATAATATACCCTTTCAATTCAACTTCTTGTCCACTTAACTCCTGGACCGGTGCACTAAAGACAGGCACATCTATCTTAAAGCCCATGAGCTCATCATATTGCTTTTTGTAGGTTATCTTACTCAAGGTTTTCCAGACGTTTTCTTGTTTATCCTGAGCGGATAATGATAGTCCGAAACCTGTTATCAAAAATAAAATCAGTATATGCTTCATTATTTGATTATTCTTATGAGTTCTGCATTTTGTAATGTATAGATAAGGCCACTCGGGTCTCCTTTCTGAATATTGAGTGTGCCTTTTAATTCAACTTTATCTGTGCTGTAGTTTATGGAATCTCCCTTTTTGAGAAAAACTTGCATTGCTGATTCCGGTCCCGCGGCACCACAAAAAAAGCACATATTTTGGGGGTATCGTGAAAACATAAAATGTTTAAGACTTGATTTTGCGGACAATGCGATTATATATCCCCTGATATGTATTTCTTTTCCATTCAAAGGCTCAACAACTGGTAAAGGTGTCGCCTTTTGAACCACCATACCCATCAAGTCATCATACTTTGAATCCAGGGTAACCATCGCAAGGGTATTCCAGTGATCGGTATTGTCCTGAGCTGCCAGGCCACCTGAAAATAAAATGAGAAGAAATGGAAATAGATACTTCATACTGTTAAAATGCAAAAATGCGAATAAAAAATCCAAACATGAGGTTAAGGATGGGTTAAAGTCAAAGTCATATTATTTCAAATAATAAAAACATTTTATAAACTCAGTAAATAAGTAGATTCAAACTAAGGAAATACGCAACTTTGTTGGTTCAAACATCATTTAAACAAACTTTACAAATATGTGCGGAATTGCCTGTGTATTTGATATTAAATCTGACCATGCCGAATTGAG
>JAHHJO010000099.1:0-3790 GCA_018680275.1 Bacteroidia bacterium | reverse complement strand
TGGTGCTGCACGAGGCAAGAATTATGGAAATAAATAGAATGCACCTCATATTCCTGGTTTCAAACTTTACCTATTTCTGTGAAAGATACGGGATTTATAGTTTGGAGAGATTCTTTGCTTATTCATTTGCGTATCAAATCGTACCCCTAATTGAAAAATTAGGCTTAGGAAGGGGAACCAATTATTCAGCTATATAATAATTGATCAACTTTAACATGGATTTCTGCTATCAGCCTAATCTCATTTTATCTACTTGTTTAATGAAATCACAGTACAAATAAAACGAAGAGTGAATCTTCGATTTCTGGTCGTAATTATTTTCTGCAAACCCGAAAAATAATTTGATTTTCTGAACTATAATTAGGTTAATATTGTATCTAGTTGATCATACAAAATTGACTGTGGAAAAAAACATTATACTCGTCAAACCAGGTTCCTTCAACAATGAAAATCATTGGTATCCGAAGGCATTAAATGCAACGATTCACCCGATGGTGAATTTCTTTTTGAATTTGGATGAAAGAAAGATAGTGTCCAGGTATTGTCATCTGAATCCTATGGTTGATCGTGACAAACTTAAAGAGGTATTATCCTACAGGTGTAAATATTTTTTGTGGAGTGGAGCGGACTTATTTAATGCAACTTCGGAAGATGGTAACAGGCAAATGGTTGTAATTGAAAACAACTCATGTCCATCAGGGCAAAAATCAATGCCACTGGTAGATGACAATAAAGAAGACGGATCATATAGGATACTCATAGAAAGGACATTTAAACCTTATTTAAAGCCAAAGCAGGGTGTAACCAGGATCAATGGGAAGCTTGGAGTAATTTATGATAAAAATCACATGGAGACATCCGGCTATGCTGCTGTGATTGCCGACGTTTTCAATGAAGACGTTTTATTAATTCCTTATTATGATGGCATAGAGAATGAAGCAGTAAAATTCGATAACGGCATACTAAATGTTCTATTTGAAGGAGAATGGATTCCCTTGCGTGCAGTTTTCAGATATGTAACACAAAAACCCTGGAATAGACTGCCAATACACAGCAAAACAAAAATTCTAAACCCGATTGTAGCTTGTCTTGCAGGTGGCAGAAACAAAATGGTTGCTGCCAAAGCCTATGATCTCTATAATTCGGAACTATCAGAATTTGGACTGAAAATAAATATGCCCGAAACTATATGGGATATAAGCAAAGCTGAAATTCCACTTTGGGTCCAAAAACTAGGAGGACATGCCGTCGTCAAAGTTCCATACTCCAACGCAGACCAGGGTGTTTATACTATAACAAATCAAACAGAGCTGGAATCTTTTATGGATACCGATATTAGTTATGAGCGGTATATTGTCCAAAGTCTGATTGGAAACTATAATTGGAGTTCCAAAAGCGAAGATGGTAAATATTATCATGTTGGTACTATCCCTACAAGCAATGGCTCAACATACGTGGCAGATATAAGAATGATGGTGAGTAGTACAGTGAATGGTATCAGACCATTATGCATTTACTCCAGGAGGGCCAGCAAACCCCTGGCAGATTATCTTGAAGATAGCAGCAACTCGTGGGGTATGTTGGGTACAAATCTTTCTATAAAAAAAGGTGAAAATGAATGGGGTTCCGATACCAATAGATTAATGCTGATGGATAGAAGAGATTTTAACAAACTTGGTCTTGGATTAGATGATCTGATAGAGGGATTTATTCAAACAGTCCTGTCAACTATCGCCATAGATAAGATGTGCATTAATTTATATAACTCTAAAGGCAAGTTCAAACAAAAGTTGTTTAAGTCTTTGAATAATGATGTTACTCTGTTGAATGAGATCATGTTATGAAAAAGTATCGTATTCTATGTTTGACGGATCATGAAAAACACAGCAAAGAAAATTCATTGTATGCTTTGGTTTCTGCGATATCGCAACATCATCGATGTGAACAAATAGTTATAGCAAGTCGGTCATATAAATTAAATGCACTTTTCTTTTTTAAAAATGACTTCAGGAGACTTCTTGTATCTCAAGTAAATGGCAATTTTACTTTTGATGTTGGCAGGAAAGAACTGTTTAATTCCAGCATGGAGATTAATCCTGCAGAATACGACATCATTTTTTTAAGGCTTCCAAGACCAATTTCTGACGAATTCCTAATGTCTCTGGAAGAAGAATTCGGATCAAAATGTATCATTAACAAGCCTTCGGGAATAATAAGTTGCAGTAATAAAGCCGCTTTGTTGAATTTTCAGGAAGTATGCCCTCCGATGAAACTATGCTATTCTATTGAAGAAATACTAGAGTTTTCAAGGCAACATGATATTGTATTAAAACCTTTGAAAGAGTATGGGGGTAAAGGGATTATCAGAATAAAAAACAACGTACTGAATGATGGGAGAAATGATCATTCAGTTCTTGAATATTTACATAATATAGAATCTATTATTTCTGAGGAGGGGTTTTTAGCTATGAAATACCTGGAAAATGTGAATCAAGGTGATAAGCGCTTAATCGTAGTTGGCGGTGAAGTATTGGCTGCTGCCTTGAGAATTCCTCCTGTAGAATCATGGTTATGTAATGTCGCAATGGGTGGAACTTCACTTGCATCCCAGCCTGATGAAAAAGAAATGGAAATCATTTCAGTCATTAATCCCTATTTATCGGATAAAGGGATTCTTATTTATGGTGCTGATACCCTTGTGGATGACAATGGAGAGCGCACCCTATCTGAAATTAATGCTTTGAGTATTGGTGGATTCCCTCAAGCTGAAAGGCAAACGGGTAAGCCTATTATTAACATCACAACAAACAAATTATTTAGCCATGCAGATATTCACTTCAGAATCTGAGATTACATCTATTTCTAAACTAAACTTAAATGATGTTCCTAAAGGAAGCGTAAAAAAGTTTTGGTTGAATATAGTTTCTGATGGTTTTGGGAGTCCAATAAGTATTCCCGTAATCGTAGCAAAAGGAATCAATGACGGTCCCGTATTAGGGTTAACCGCTGCGGTTCACGGAAATGAACTTAATGGTATACCTGTCATACAGAGACTTTTTAATGAAATAGATGTGAATGAATTGAATGGGACAATTATAGGTGTACCTGTAGTAAATGTGCCTTCATTTATGCGAAAAAGAAGAAGGTTCAATGATGGTGTGGACCTTAATCACATCATGCCGGGAAAGGAGGACGGAAATGTTTCTCAAATCTATGCCTATAGGTTTGTGGACAGACTGGTTAAAAACTTTGAGTATCTGATTGACCTTCATACTGCGTCTTTTGGAAGAATAAACTCTTACTATATCAGGGCAGATATGGATCAGGAAGCTACAAAGGAACTTGCTATGTTACAGAATGCAGACATTATCGTCCATAATCCCCCATCGGATGGAACACTGCGTGGAGCTGCGGATGAATTAGGGATTCCTGCCATCACTCTTGAGGTGGGTAATCCAAGTATATTCCAGAAGAGATTAATCAGAAGTGGTATTGAAGGAATACACAATGTCCTCTGTCACCTAAAGATGATTGAAGATGAAATTGAATTGACTGAAAAAAAGACGGTTTTATGTAAGAAATCTTATTGGTTATATACAAATAGAGGTGGACTGCTTTCTGTCAATGTGGACTTATTGGATCGTATATCCAAAGATCAAAAAGTAGCGACTATAAGGAATATATTCGGAGAACAGACGGCAGAATTCTTCTCTCCTGAATCAGGTATCGTGATTGGTAAAAGTGTCAGTCCGGTCAATCAATCTGGTGGCAGAATTCTGCATCTTGGAAT
>JAHHJO010000017.1:0-2635 GCA_018680275.1 Bacteroidia bacterium | reverse complement strand
CAACTGGCTTTTTCAACCATTTATCCAATGAGATTTTCAATGGAGCTTCACTTTCATCTGTTCCCTCAATATAAATCAAGGGTGCATTAAGAACGAATTCCAGGTATTTGTCTATAATCCAATCTTTATCCGGCAGACCACTTAAACCTTTCAAATCGAGCATACCTGTCCTTGTTGGATCAAGATGATTCCATATGAAGCGACGATAAGATTTATGCATTGATTTCTTTCCGGAAACTATGGCTGAATTTGCAAAAAGAACGGAAGAGAAAGGTACAAGAAGGTTTGAAAGAATAAAACGTGAGATTCTTGTGTCCCAATCCTCTCCAAAATCGAGATTGATATGCATCGAACAACTCTGTACCATCATCTTCCTGCCATATGGGCCAATCTCATCGAAATATTGGGCCATAGTCTTATACCTCTGTTTGTTATTTTGTAAACCAATTTCAAATTCATTAAACCATGGATTTATTCCGTGTTGGATGAATTGAATACTAAACTCCTCCGTAACTTTTTCCTGTATTTCCTGGCAAAATGCCAGTTCGTTTTTCAATTCGGTTAAGCTTTGACAAGGTCTTGTCGTAATCTCTGTTTGTCCTCCCGGTTCAAACTGAAATCCGGATCCACCTGATAAGGAGATCTTATCAGGATAACCAGTGATATTTTGATCCTTACGCCTGGATATTTCAAGAAGTGCATTAGCTACTGAAAAGTCATGACCGAACAAATCAGGTATTTTTTGATGATGGCCTGGAAAAGGACAGAAAACAGGAATGGACTCCAATTCAAGTCCAACCAATCCGACAAAATCCCGATTAGCTGTTTTTGTTGAATTATTAAACAATTTCTGTTCAATAATTTCTCTGCATTTCTCTAAGGTTAAATAAGTCGGATCCATTCTGATACTCTATTCCAATGGATTTATGCCGAATCTTTTGAGTCTTTATGAACAATTTTTTCAAAGCCTTTTTCAGCAATTTGAATATCTTTTAAAGATTGCCAAAGACCATTGCATCTAAATGCCAGGCCTCCTCCACCACCGCGCGCCTGGCTGTTTTGCCTGTTAATATCTGCGATGATAATATAGCCTGGATTCTCTTTTATAGATATCCCCCATTTGGAATGATCTTTTGTAAAAGTCCAGGAATAATCTTTGATTCCAATTCCGGATAAATCTATATCTATGACATCCTGGGTTGTTTTCTTTACATCTTCATCCATATCGCCAAAAACCAGACCGCGTCTCCAGGTCTCTACATCCAGATTGCATTTCAATGATGGTCCGACAAGATCTTTCCAGAAATCTTTCCCGGTTTTCTCCCCTTTCCCTGGTTCACTCCAATACTTGCTCTTTGCAATGAACTCAAACTTGTAGCCGTTCTCAGTCTTCAGCTTTAAATGGGCAGGTTCAGTATTTCTATCACACGGAAGATCATTCGCAAGTTTATAAATCCATTCATCCTTGCTTACATTTGTCAACTTACTGTAATATACCTGGACTTCATTTTGAGTATGCAATATTTCGGCAATTTGGTTGACGGTATCATAACTATTTAACCCGATACATAAATATGTCTGGCCATAAATCTTCTCGTTATCCGGTAAATCCAGCATCCCATTATTTGGAAACCTCGGTGTGGAATGTAAAAGATAAAATCCTGTACCTGATTTTTTATCGAACCCCAATATCCCTTTCGAGTGACCTTTCGATCCATGATTCTTTGGATCGGGAATCCTTTTAGTGGGAGGTATTTCATCATTCCACAAGACATACCCTGATCCGGCATTCTTATCAAATACCTGCCTGAGTGTCAAACCCAGTGCAGATTGGTCATGATCTAGTTGAACATCAGACATGTGCAGCTTTTCTTTGGACTCAGAATCATAATAAAGGAATTCAAATCCTGAGGAATTATTATCAGGACCGATACTCTTGGGCAGCTTATACATAAACCACCAATCAACTTTTTTACCTGTTTTATTACTTAAGGGGTGTATCATCTTTTTGATTTTCTTATGAAGGAATATTTGATTCCAATGCATCAAAAAAGTACGAAGCAATATTTATATCATAAATCCTGTCAATCTCCCTGATACCTGTTGGACTGGTTACATTAACCTCGGTAATATAATCTCCGATGATATCCAGTCCGACAAAAAACAAACCTCTTCGCTTAAGGTCGTTTTCAATCTGTTGACAAAGCCAGTAATCTCTGTCTGTTAATTCAAAACCAACCGGTTTAGCGCCTACTGCCATATTGCCACGATGGTCATCGGATGAAGGTATCCTTGCGATCCCGTATTTAACAGGTTTACCATTAATCAAAATAATGCGCTTGTCACCGGAAGCCATTATATCAGGAATATACTTCTGGACATGAACATATTTGGATCCTCTTTCAGTCAGATCTTCTATAATAACATTCGTGTTGAGGTTACCTGATTCTATGACGTATATAGATTGTCCACCCATTTTATGGGTCGGTTTAATGACTATCTTTTGATGTTCTGCCAGGAATTTTCTGATCGAGTTCGCAGAGCTGGAAGCTATACAAGGGGGACAGCAATCGGGAAACCGGTTTGTGTAAAGCTTTTCATTCACATCCCTCAGTGAGGCTGGTCTGTTATACAC
>JAHHJO010000200.1:0-2048 GCA_018680275.1 Bacteroidia bacterium | reverse complement strand
AGCGCCGATGGTACTGCGAAAGCGGGAGAGTAGGTCGCCGCCCCTTTTTTTAAATTCGCTGAAGCTTTAGCGAAAGCGAATAAAAGCCTTACAAATTATTTTGTAAGGCTTTTTTATTTGTATTGATTATCACTCCCTGACAATTCACTTTTATTTTCCTGCAGTTTCTTCTTTTATTATATAATAACTTTGATTTCATATTATTGCATATTAATCTTTAAATGTTTTTAACCATGAGATTAAAATTCTTCCTGGTACCTTTTTCTATTCTGATACTGTTCATGGCCTGTCAAAAAGAAGATGTTCCTCTTATAGAAAATAATATGCTTGACTCTTTTGAAGCTTTCATAGATGGTGATGAAGGTGAATATGATGAACGCACAGTATGTTTTGAATTTGTATTTCCAATAATTGTTAGTATGCCTGACGGTAGCGCAATAGAGCTAGATAGCGCTGATGATTGGAATTCGGTAAGACAATGGTACCAGGCGCATCAGGATATTCGAAAGGAACCTGTTTTGAATTTTCCAGTCGATATAATTTTTGAGGGAATCAGAACTGTAACGATACATGATGAGAAAGAACTTAAAGATGCCAGGAGAGCTTGTAAGGATGAAAAAGAAGATGATCGTAAAGAAGAAATTGATAGAAAAGGATGCTTTGATTTGGTCTTTCCATTTGAAGTAAAGATGCCCGATGGATCAATTATTGAACTCATAGATGAAAAAGATTGGCAAGTTATTAAGGAATGGTATAAACTGCATCCTGATTTTAAAGAAAAGTTTGAAATCATCTATCCTGTGGAAATCATGTATGAAGACCGTCAGGTTAAAACAATAGAAAATGAGGAAGAAATGATTGAAGCAAAAAAAGGATGTAAAAAAGAAGAAGAAAGAGATAAGGAGAATTGCTTTGAATTGCTATATCCTGTTAATATGGTTATGCCAGATGGTTCAGTTATTTCGATGGAGAATGAAAAAGATTGGGATGAAATTAAACAGTGGTATGAAAATCATCCGGATTCCAATGAAAAACCAAAACTAGGATACCCGGTAGATATTATTTTTGAGGATGGAAATACACAAACCCTGGTAACCCAACAAGAAATGGAGGTTGTGAAGCGTAATTGTGATTAATTTCTTTTCTTAGATAGTGAATAAAGGCAAATAGATTATTTCTATTTGCCTTTATTTTTTAATGATATTTTATAAAATCAAACCATCTTTCCAGGCTTCACCCAGTCATCAAATTCTTTTGCAGTCAGATATCCAAGTTCTATGGCTGCGTCCTTTAAAGTGCTGTCTTCCTTGTATGCTTTCTTTGCAATTTCAGCAGCTTTATCATAACCTATCTTTGTATTTAAAGCGGTAACCAGCATTAAAGAATTATCCAGGTTCTCTTTAATTCGTTTATGATTAGCTTCTATTCCAACGACACAGTTATCCAGGAAGCTTTTTGCTGAATCACCGATCAATTGGGCTGATATCAGGAAATTATATATCATGACAGGCTTGAAAACATTTAACTGAAAGTGGCCATTCATTCCGCCAACATTAATAGCAACATCATTACCCATTACCTGTGCCATAGCCATCGTCAGTGCTTCAGATTGGGTCGGGTTTACTTTACCCGGCATAATTGATGATCCGGGTTCATTGGCAGGAATGATGATTTCACCAATCCCACATCGCGGACCTGATGCAAGCATCCTGATATCATTTCCGATTTTCATCAGGGAAACTGCTACAGTTTTTAATGCGCCATGAGCTTCAACAATCGCATCATGAGCTGCAAGGCCTTCAAACTTGTTAGACCCTGTAATAAATGGATGACCTGTAAGTTTGGCGATATTTTTAGCCACCTTCCTGTCGTATCCACGGGGCGTATTCAGACCAGTACCTACTGCTGTACCACCCAATGCGAGTTCCGATAGATGGGGAAGACTGTATTTTATGGCTTTTATTCCAAAATCTATCTGTGCTGCATAGGCAGATAATTCCTGACCCAGTGTCACAGGCGTTGCATCCATAAAATGGGTTCGTCCGATT
>JAHHJO010000049.1:0-2360 GCA_018680275.1 Bacteroidia bacterium | reverse complement strand
CTGAATCCCTATTAAAGAAAAAAAGAATTAACGACTAAAAATTTATATATGTTATTCAAATCCAAATCAATCGATCTTTCAGATTTTCACTTTGAACACAAGCAATGGCTCAGAGAACTGAGATTTTGGAAAGATGAACTTATAACATTCAAACACAGACTGGAAGAGGTAGTGAAACGATGGGAAGACAAAGATATCCTTGCACAGGTTGAACATTTTCAAAATCAGTTTATTCGACATAATGAAGTTCTGGACATTGCGATTCATGATGTGAATGCGCATGAACATGATTTAACGGTCCTGGCCCGAGAGGTTCAGAAAACATCTGATTTTGCATTTATTAATAAACATGTCAAACTCAGGGACGATATTGACACCCAGCGTAAAATCTATAACGATCTGAAACAATCATTTTTTTCATTTCTCATAGCAACTAAATAATAAGCTAAAGGAATGGTTCTGAAGGGACCATTCCTTTATACTTATTTCAAATTATTCATGCTTACCTTATTGCGTCCTAATTAAGACACCTTGACTATTCCAAATAAGATATTCAGCCAAAACAGCCTGGTCTACCTCCTGGTCGTGTTCTTTATAATTACCTACCAATATCATTGGTTGCAATCTATATTTCAAATATCTCATCCTGAAGAAGTATCACTTATCATTCTTCTCCTGACAGCAATCCTATGGATTTCCGAGATCATTCCATTATACATTACAAGCCTGGCTGTCCTGTTTCTACAGATTGTCTGGCTTTTACCCGTCCTGGAATCCAATAATATAAGTGCAGGTAAAGAAGATTTTCTTATTTCATTTTTCGGTGATATCACCCTGTTGTTCATGGGTGGTTTTGTCCTCGCTGCGTTGTTAAACAAGTATGGTATCAGCAGGATGATTGCCAGGAATATCATTAAAAGAACCAGTACAAGTCCTTCAAGAGTCTTGTTTTCTATCATTCTTGTTTCGTCACTATTGTCCATGTGGATGAGTAATACGGCTACTGCAGCAATGATGTTTGCCATACTTGCACCAATTGTAATGAGCCTGCCGGAAGGTTCCAATTTTTCAAAGGCTCTGGCATTGGCAATTCCTTTTGCATGTAACCTGGGTGGTATCGGAACACCAATCGGAACGCCTCCCAATGCGATTGCCATGGAATATCTTCAACAAATGGGCTTTAATATATCCTTTGCTTTATGGATGGTTATTGCAGTTCCATTGATGATTGTACTTCTGATTCTATTATGGAGGCTGATATTAAAGATCTATCCTCCTGCGGTTGATCATGTTGAACTTGAAATAGAATCGATTCATGAATTCAGAAATGAACATTACATCGTCACAGGAATATTTTTAATTACTGTCATTGGTTGGCTGACATCAGGTTATACAGGTATCTCACCGGGTACTGTAGGATTATCTGTGGTCCTTATGGCTTTTGGTTCTCAATTGCTTTTGACCAATGATTTCAGAAATATATCCTGGGATATTCTATTTATGCTGGGTGGCGGATTATGCCTTGGAGCCGGTATTAAATTAAGTGGTCTGGCCAATTCGATTGCATCACTGATACCTGCAGCATCCAGTTTGTGGTTTGTCCTAATCCTGCTCATCCTGATAGCAGCCGTAATGACGAGTTTTATGAGCAATACGGCCACTGCAAACCTTTTGATCCCGGTAGCTATTTCATTACCACATGGAGAAATCATTCTGGTGATCGCTATATCCCTGATGTGTTCCTCTTCAATGGTCCTCCCGATCAGTACACCGCCCAATGCCATTGCATTCGGTTCAGGACTGATTAATTCAGGAGAAATGATGAAGTCAGGTACTATGATTACCATCATCTCATTAATTGGAATATTATTATGTTGTATGTTTTATGTCCCACTTTTTTTCTAACAAAAAATAATTGAATCATGGTTGTTCACGTACAAAAATGTCAAAAGTGCCTCTCAAACAATTTGAAAAACATACTTTCCAGGAAGGCAGGTCAGGCTGACAGAGTGTACGTCCAATGCCAGGATTGCAATGAATTCGTTGCATCATATAAGATTGCGCCATTGGGATATTATCATCACGGAAAAGGCTTTGAATCATTTTTAAGGGGCGTCCACCGGAGTGGAGAATTCATGAGCGGACGTAGAGTAAAACAGTTATTTGAAAAGCGCAAATCCGGGGCCATTGAATCATTCCAGAAAGTCTTAAAGCTACTTGAAGCAAGAGAGGAGGAGGAATAATCATTAAAATATTCTATATAACTATACCTTTCAACTTTCTGGATACAGCACAAGAATGGCTCGAGCTCAGTAATGATGAAATCAAAGAAGTGAAATCCGATCTGGCCAGTCTGAAAA
>JAHHJO010000244.1:0-2174 GCA_018680275.1 Bacteroidia bacterium | reverse complement strand
TTACCAGACGGAAGGCCTGTATATGCAGGCACTTACTACCCTAAAAACGACTGGATGAATATCCTCAACCAGATTGTAAAACTGAAAAATGAAGATCTGGGTCGACTAGAACAAACGGCCAGCCAATTAACAGATGGGATCAATAATTCAAACCTGATCACTGTCAGTGATAAAGAAATAAACTTCAGTAAAGAGGATATGCAATCATATATAAAGCGGGCTCTTGTTCTTTATGACAGAAGGCACGGGGGAAGAAGTGGTTCGCCAAAATTCCCAATGCCCAACTCTTATGAGTTTTTGATGAAATATCACTGGTTAACCGGAGATACGGATGCCAGGGAAGTTACGGAACTCGGTCTTGACAAAATGGCCAAGGGTGGAATCTATGATCAGTTGGGAGGAGGATTTGCAAGGTATTCTGTGGATGCCACATGGCTTGTACCTCACTTTGAAAAAATGCTTTACGATAATGGCCAACTCGTCAGTGTCTATGCCCAGGCATATAAACTATTCGGCAAGCCTTTATATAAAGAAGTTGTTGAAAATACAATTGCATTTGTTGAAAGAGAGCTCATGTCCGAAGAATATGGATTCTACAGTTCTCTTGATGCCGACAGTGAAGGCAAGGAAGGCAAATTTTATGTGTGGTCACAATTTGAAATTGATAGCCTCCTCACAGATGAAAATGCCAGGAATGCATTCAAAGAATATTATGACGTATCAAGCGGTGGTAACTGGGAATTTCATAATATTCTCAATATCGTAAAGGACAAGAACACGAGGGCTGATTCATTGAACATCTCGGTAGAAACGCTTGAAACATGGTTAAAAGAATCAAAAGAAATCCTCTTTGAAGCCAGAAGTAAACGAATACGACCAGGTCTGGATGATAAAATCCTTACAAGCTGGAATGCATTGATGATGGCAGGTTACCTGGACGCATATGATGCTTTGGGTAATCCCGATTATCTCCAAATGGCTATGAACAACGCCAGCTTTATTCTAGATAAACAAATGCAGAAAGACGGTAGGCTAAACAGGAATTATAAAGATGGTAAATCAAACATCAATGCTTTCCTGGATGATTATGCCCTGACTGCACATGCATTTCTTAAATTATATGAAGCCACATTTGACATCCAGTGGATTGAGCATGCAGAAAAACTTGTTTCTTATTGTATGGATCACTTCTATAACAATGATAACAAAATGTTCAATTATACTTCTGACCTGGATCCGGCTCTTATAGCAAAGAAATCAGAATATAACGATAATGTCATACCCGCTTCAAATTCTTCTATGGCACGTGTATTGCACAAGTTGGGTACATTACGATATAACAAGGAATACATCGGCAATGCTGAACAAATGATGAAGAATATGATTGAGCAGGTGATAGGTAATGACTACCTAAGCTTTTACAGCAACTGGATGCAATTACTTTTTGACATTTCCAGATCACCTTATGAAGTTGCTATTGTGGGATCGGACGCACTTGATTTAAGAAATGAATTGGCACAAAAGTATACTGCCAATACAATCTATCTCGGAAGCACTAAAGAAGAAAACCTGGATCTATTGAAGGGCAAATATCTTGAAGGAACGACAATGATCTATGTTTGCCAGGATAAAGTCTGTAAGCTGCCAGTTGAAGCCAGTAACAAAGCCCTGGAACTTATGACACCTTAGTGCCATGTTCTTCAAGCATATATATTTTTCCCGGGTATCGTTCGATAAATTCACTGTTAGATTGAACCATTACAGCTGACATTTCACCTTCAACTATTCTTTCGGTAAGATGATTCATGATTCTGAACTGATTATCAATGCTCAGCATACTGAAATGATCTTCAACCAGGATGATTTTGGGATCAAATAACAGGGCTTTGGCTACGGAATACATTATTTCATCGCTTTCATCAGCATCTGATGTTTTCATTTCAGGATCCAACCCAAATGACTTCAGCCAGTAATCCAGGTCATGATCTATAACTGTATCCGAGATTTCAGTAAAAATATCTTTAAACTTTTCAAGGTTTTGACGAAACGTGAGATTCTCGTACAAATAATAATCCTTTAGAACCAGTCCTACATTTTGCCTTAGCTCAGTAATTTCTTCTCTGCTGATATCCAGGAGGTTGTATCCCAGGACTTCAACTTTATCGCCTTCAACC
>JAHHJO010000530.1:0-6383 GCA_018680275.1 Bacteroidia bacterium | reverse complement strand
TTTTCAGCCAATGCTTCCTGCAGCAACCCGGAAAGCAAATGAGACAACTGGCTGGATACAAATTCACTGAGTGTATTATATCCGGTCTGTGCGATACTCTGGGAAGTCAGTAGGTTATCACCAAATGAATTGGAAGGCAGGAAGGTTCTGAACATAATCAATCCAGCAACCTGCTCGTTCAGGTCAGCTGTATTTTCTCGGAGGGTTCGTACTTTATTATCGGCAAAAGTCCTTAATTCCCCCTGCAAATCCGGAAAAGCAAGGTCAAAATTGACCACTGGATTGTATAGTGTTCCAGTAAGCCTCATTTTCAAATCTACGGCAGTTCTTTTCTTGGCTTCAGTCTGCAGCGCGGAGCTGGCCGTTGTCAGGTATTCATCAAGGAATACATTGACCGGTGCACTTAAACCTGAGTATTCTGCTTCAATATTGAGATTTGCATTGACAGGATCTCCGGTCCATGTGATCAATCCGCCCCGTTTGACATCAAATGGTTTGGCAACCACGCCCCATGCAGTAAAGAGATAATCACCGGAATCCACTTCATAGGAACCAAATATATTGAAGTCACCTTCCCTTGAAACAACTATCCTCAGGTCACCATCTCCCCTGCCCTTAATGACATCATTCAATTGTTCATTAAATATCATATTCACCATGGCTTCATTGGTAATGGTCAGGTTCATTTCTATATCAACCCCTTCCAATTTGATTGGCGTCGCCTTTTTAAGTGTATCAGGATTGATATATTCATTACGGTCAACGAATTTTATAAAGCTTTCATCAAAGTTTTCGTAAGTGTCTTCGACAGGTATATTCAGGACAGTCCCCTGCCCTGTTATGGCGGTGACATCTATATCAGTACTTGAGAATGGCCCACTGAAATCTACAGACATCTTTCCTATGCCACTGCCGTAATAAAGAGGATTATCTTCTTTTCTTGTATCTAATGCCATAAACCTCTCAGATGACATATTGAGTTGAGAACGGAAGTCGCCGAACAAATCATGTCTTAAACCACCAAGCATGATTGCCCTGTTACCAAATTTATCATAAAGACTTACATTGGTGAGATCGATAAAAGTTTCAGAAATCCTGACCTTTTCCGTTCCCAATTTCAATTGGGCGCCGAGATAATCGATTGTTGTAGTTCCATTCTTGATGAAAGCTTCTCCTTTAAGCTTAATATCACTGGCTTTTCCAAATATATCTGCATTTATATCTGCCGTTCCCCCAGTGTTTGATATACCATCATCGATGATAAACTCAAATGTATTCATAACCAAATCGCGTGCTGTCAGTTTTCCTGATATATCATCAGTCTTTTGGTTATAATCTGCCCTGACATGCAACGTCATGTTATCTTCTTCCCTATTCATTTTTATATCTGTAGTGGCATACCCGGATGTATCCATCTGTGCCTGGAATTGCAGGGAACCATAATCCACATCATTTAAAAATAATTCCGGGAAGTAGGCACTGGCATTAACAATTGGTTTGGCGAATATGTGATCAATTCTTAAGTCAGCATCGCCTTCACCCGTAAAATCTATTTTATCATAATCTATGATACCATTGATCAGTTCAAAATTGAAATTTAACAGCGATATGTCTACGCCTCTTTTCCTGTAGTCAAAGAGCTCTACCCTCCTGTATCCGTCATCAAACCTGAAGTTTTTAATTTCGATACTGTTTTCTCCCAGGAGAATTTCATTTCCCTGGTTAAATTTCCAGTTTGAACTAAACATTCTGACTTGATTATCCTTGATCTTTAATTTCATAAAATCATCTTCCGGCACAATTTTCAATTGGAGATCCACTCTTTCAATCGAGTCAAATAAATTCTCGGTAATTAATTGAAATAATACAGTATCATTATTCATATCAAGACGAATATTGATAGGATCATATTCTTTGGAACCACTATACATCTTATCCAGGATAAGGCTATACTTGGATAAGCGATTGCTGTGCAAAAGACCTAATTTGAAGGATTCAAAAGTATAATCCTTGTAAACAAATGAGTCTATATCTATATTGCTTTCAATCTTACTGCCTGCTATGTCAGGACTCCCTTCAAATGTCAGTCCTTTTAACCTGAGGTCATTAATATTCAATAATTCAAGGTAATCCCGGGTATCCTGGATTTTTATTTTAAATCTGAAATTTTGGATATTGGAAAGGTCTGATTCATTCTTATTAATCTTCATCCTTTTGGCCCAGCCAGGATGATTTTCAATAATGAAATTACCCAATGAAGGTACCAACTCTGCAAAATCAAAAATACCATCCACGGAAGCGTTGATGACGTCCGAGCTGATCAATAAATTTCTGCTCTTTTGGTTTGCAGGAGATGAACTCATGTAAAGACTGTCGAAGACAAAATCCTTTCCTTTATAGTTCATTGAAAGACCTTCAATATTGGCAAATCCTTCAAAATCCCTTGTGCCGGTGCCACTCACCGAGCAGTCGAATGTTCCGGATACTGAACTCATATCTTCCGAAAGGTTTATCGCCTTTAGGTCTATTTTCCTTATATCTGTTTTAAAGTCTGTTTTGAACTGATTACCTGAAAAATCTATTTGACCATCAAAATCCAGATTTACATTGGGGTCATTGACATTTATTTTTCCGTTAAATAAATTCTTGCGCATCTCTCCCTCGAAAACCAGATCACTGTACACGTATTCCTTAAATTCAAATCTGGCCAGTTCTGCCGTCATATCTGCATATGCATTTTCAAAGGTTAAACCCTGACCATTCCGAACACTTGCTGTCAGAGTAGCCACCCCAAGATCTTCGTTATCTGTCCAGCTTCTCAGATCAAATTCTTCAAGGGCAATATCTCCTGAATACTTAGCATCTCCAATACCACCTTTGATGTCAAGTCGGGTATCCAATCCAACCCTTCCCAAATCACTTTCCAGGTATCCATAAATCACAAAGTCATTAAAAAAACCATCTATATCTCCTGAAAATCGAATCGGATCGAGTTTGTAAAATTGTTCTGGCGGCCTGAACCCTGGTATAATTCTTTTCAATCCCCTTAGTGATGTGCTCAACCTGTCGACATACAGATTAATCAAAGCTGACCTTGAATTTGTAAGGTCAGACGTACTCAAAGAACCATCGAGGCGTATTTCATTATCAATAGAAAGGCTCAGATTGTCCGCATGCATATCATTAATCGTTCCCTTCACTTCACCAGATATCTGAAGCCACCTGTCCTTATTTTTTTTAAAAAAAGGATTAACTGCCAGCCCCGGAAAAAAATAATTAAGGTCAGAAAATGCAATTTTGGAACCATTAAAGCGTGTATCTAATTCTATATTTTTTGCAAATGACTTAAAATCAGAAAGGTCATTAAAATTAAAAACAACCTGTTCGGTAATTGTACTGGAGCCCGTATTCAAAAGAAAGTTCTTTAGAATGACTTGTTGTGATCCAACAAGGAATTCTCCAACTGACAATTGCTGTATTTCAAAACCATTAGACTCTTTTAAAGTCATTGATTTAATATCCGATGTGATATTGAGAGGTGTGTTGAATTCAGTGGAATACGCGATCATATTAAAATCACTGACGTCCAGATGATTGTAATCTATCGATTGGTTGTCTTTTATCAATGGAAAATCCCAGTCATCAAGCCTGAAGCCTCCGCCACTTAATTCCAGATGCTGAATAAAGAAGAATTTCTCATTGGTCGCATCATTGACAATAGTATCTTTTCCTTCTGTTGTCTTTTTTATTTCCAAATCCGGATGGATTTTGGAAATATTTTTTTCAATGTGAACCAAGGGATCACTCAACATCAGGCTTGATAGAAAAATTGAATCAAAAGTTGGATTGAATCTATCAATATCTATAATTGCTTTACTGAGACTTATTTCGATCTGCTCAGCTTTTCTTTCATCTTCTAATTTTATGTTGATATCATCAAGTGTAATTGAATTCAAGTCTACAAGAATTGATTCATTGCTTCGCCCTGATGATTGACTACCGCCTCCCAATTCACTTAAAAACCGGGTCAGATTATCTTCTTCTTCATCCAGGCACCTACTCATGAACAGTGATAAATTCCTAAGTTTAATATTTTTTAAGTGGATTTCCTGGTTAAAAAGGCTTGTAAGATTCTCTTTCAAAGAAGAAGATACTGCACCAACATATATCATCGTATCCGAAGGCGTAAATTTATTGGATACGTATATGCCTTTTAATTCAAAACCTCTGAAAACTGAGAAACTGACTTTATCTACATCAACAAAGTTCTCCGTCCTTGAAGACAGATTTTTGGTAATACGATCAACAAGGAAGTTCTGGATTGGACCAAGGTGGATAAGGAAAGGCAACAGGAAAATAAAGAGAACAAAAATGATGATTATTCTCAAAAATATCTTCATCGGTTTTAAGCCAACTTTTTTCTTTTCCTCTGTCTTCGTTTCAGTCATTAATCTATCTGCGCATCTTTCTAATATAACTCATTTTCAGCCCTCATGGATACAAAATTAACAGCTTTAATCATTCATTAACAGAGTTATTGAATGCTTTATATAATTTAATTGTTTGAACAGCTTCTGCAATGTCATGTACACGTAAAATCCTGGCACCATTTAGCAAAGCAACCATATGTAAGGCTGTGGTACCATTAAGTGCTGCAAGAGGTTCAATATTCAGTGTTTTATAGATCATAGACTTCCGACTCAACCCGACCATCACCGGTAATTCAAATATTGAAAAAACCTCAAGTTTTCTTAGCATTTCAAAATTCTGACTGCGGGTCTTAGCAAATCCAAATCCAGGATCTACTATTATCTGTCTGATTCCTGCCTGCCTGAGATCGTACAACTTTTGTGCGAGATAGTCCAATACTTCAAAACATACGTCATCATATTTGGCATGTTCGAGCATATTTTCCGGTTTGCCTTTCATATGCATCAGGACATAGGGAAATCCTTTTTCAGCAATCGTGGGGACAAGTTGCTCATCATATTCAAAGCCGGAAATATCATTCACAATAAAGGATCCATATTGTGAAAGTACTTCGACAACTTTGCTGCTGTATGTATCAATACTCAAAAAAGTCTCCGGAAATGTATTGAAAATCGCCCTGACAACAGGTTCTATTCTTTCGAGTTCTTCTTCCGCTGTTATTAATTTTGATCTCGGGCTGGAAGAGAATCCTCCTACATCAATGATTTCAGCACCTTCGGAAAGCATTCTTTCACAATGTTTAAGTGCAAGCTCAATGGTATTATACTTTCCACCATCATAAAATGAATCAGAAGTAACGTTCAGGATCCCCATTACGACCGGTTCGTTCATTGTTAATAATCTACCACCTATATTTAGATCTTGCATTTAAAACCCGTTTTTCATAGACAAAAATACCTTTTTATCAGGCGATCAATAGAGGGTTTTTTAATTTAAATCGCTTATCTTAGGGCTTGAAAATCAGGATTCGCTTTTGATTTTCATGGATTTTATGAGCTAAACTACAGAACAGACCAAGATTACACTGTGAAAAAGAAAGAGGCATCTATTCTCAATCTATGCATTGTTATTTCGGCCCTTATCGCCGGCTATTTCATTCTCCATTATGTTCATGTGACTCCGCCGGTTGAGACGAACATTGAAAACACTATGGATGACAAGCCACAATATCTTTATGGCTTTGACAAAGAATCACATCATTTCGAACAATATAAACTAGGATTCAATCAAAATCTTGGAGACCTTTTGTTATACCAGGGTATACAGTGGGACAGTATTTTAAAACTGGATAAAATTTCGAGTAATGTTTTCAGTATCAGGAAGTTCAGGGCCAATAAGAACATAACTTTCGTAAAAGAAGATGAATGTGATGCCCCGGTTTGCATAATCTATGAACCCAACAAATTCACTTTTATCAAATACTTTGTGAGGGATAAGGTCAAAATCGATGTTGTAAAAAGGGATTATGACATTTGCATAGAAGCAAGTTCAGGAATCATAGAGTCATCATTATGGATGGCCATGCAAAAGAACGGTCTTGGAATGGATATCATTGACAAAATGGAAGATGCTTTTGCTTCAAGTGTTGACTTTTATCACACTCAAAAGGGTGATGAATTCAAACTCATTTACGAAAAGAAATATATTGACGGAAAAGTTGTTGATACCGGAGAAATTCTGGCAGCATCCTATAAAAATGAGCAGGGAGAACATTATTCTGTATTCTATGAAAATGAAAAATATGAGGGCTTTTATGACCTTGAAGGGAGACCTGCCCTGGGGAAATTCTTAAGAGCTCCGCTAAAAAATTCAAGAATTTCGTCAAGATATAACCTGCGTAGATTTCATCCCATTAAAAAAAGAACAATACCTCATTTAGGAACTGATTATGC
>JAHHJO010000103.1:0-3536 GCA_018680275.1 Bacteroidia bacterium | reverse complement strand
ATTTCAGGAAAAGAAGACACAAGGAAACAGACGATGTTAAAAGCAGGATGGCCAGGCTTGGAGACAATGTCAAAAAAGAAGCCGAATCTGCCCTCAAGGCATACCAGGATGGTACATTGGAAGGCAGGGTCATTGAAAAGAATCAGGGTATGAAGGTTGTCGTACTGGAAGAAGGAACGACAACAAAACCTGAAAATGGAGAACTTGTTGAAATTCATTATTTCGGTTTTTTCAGGGATGGAAAAGAATTTGACAATTCATACAAAGCAGGAAAAACATTCAGTTTTTATATTGGAAGGGGCGGCGCCATAGAAGGTATGATGACAGGTGTACCTGAGATCGGTGTTGGAGGGACGGCTTTACTGGATATACCCTATGAACTGGCATATGGCGTGGCAGGGAATCCCCCGGTTATTCCTCCGAAAAGCGATTTGATATTTTATGTTAAACTGGATAAACTTTACAATCAGAAATAAACCAAGGACAAGATGACTATAGAGCAATACAAAGCTTTGCAAGGTCGGATGGAGTCGTTAAGGAGCTATCTTTGACGTCGATAACCGACTGCATGAAATAGAAGACAAAGAACAACAATCCGCCGATCCAGAATTCTGGAATGATCCTAAAGCTGCAGAAGCACTTCTTAAAGAATTGAAACTGCACAAGTCCTGGGTCAAAAAATACAATGAAATAAAAGAAACCTTTGATGAGATTGAAGTTCTACTCGAATTTCAAAAAGAAGGTGAAGTCAGTGAAGAAGAAGTTGATGAACAATATCTCAAAACCATGACTCTCCTGGAAGATGTAGAATTCAGATCTACTCTCGATCAGGAAGAAGATGCGCTTTCTTGTTTGCTTGAAATCAATGCAGGAGCAGGTGGCACTGAAGCATGTGACTGGGCAGAAATGCTATACAGGATGTATGTCATGTATGGAGAGAAAAATGGCTTTAAGGTCAGTGAAGTGAATCGTGTGAACGGTGATGTGGCCGGTGTACGGTCTGTTGAAATCGAGATCAAGGGGGATTATGCCTTTGGTATGCTTAAAGGAGAAAACGGTGTCCATCGCCTTGTCAGGGTAAGTCCTTACAATGCCCAGGGAAAAAGGATGACCTCATTCGCTTCTGTCTTTGTCCATCCATTGATTGACAGCAGTATAGAAGTTGATGTCAATCCGGCTGACCTGGACTGGGATACCTTCCGGGCGAGTGGCGCAGGAGGTCAGCATGTCAATAAAACAGAATCGGCGGTCAGGGTACGACATCTGCCTTCAGGTATTGTGGTTGAATGCCAGGCGGAAAGAAGCCAGCATATGAACCGCGAAAAAGCGATCCAGATGCTTAAGTCCAGGTTGTATGAAAAAGCCCTCGAAGAGAAACGTGCTGAAAAAAGTAAAATAGAATCAGGCAAGATGAAGAACGAATGGGGATCTCAGATAAGGTCTTATGTTCTTGATGACAGACGTGTGAAGGATCATCGGACTAATCATGAAAATCGAAATACGGATGCTGTTCTCAATGGGAGTCTTGATGGTTTTTTAAAAGCTTACCTGATGTGGGATGGCAATTAATTCTTTAGAACTATGAGTATCATACCTGAATCGAGTCCAGTACACAAACAATTACACCTGTTGGCCAGAGATGCCCGTATCGTTATCTTCTCGGGATTACCCGGGATCGGGAAGAGTCTTTATATCAATGAATTCTACAGCCTGGCTATCCAGGAGAAGAGGGAAGTCACCGTTATCCAGTGGGACGTTGCAAGGAAAGCGTTTGAAACAGAGAAGATCATGGAAAGATATCCCATGGGAGACGGGACGGTTCATAATGGCATGAAACTGCTGGCCGGGGCGTTTATCAGGGATAAGATCCTGAAATGGTCTGAAGAAAGCCGTAAAGAGGATCTTTTGTTAATAGAAGCCCCTTTGGTTGGGCATCGGTTCATAGAGGTAGCCGAACTTTCGGATGATCCTGAACTGGAAGAGATCCTGGCCGATGAATCCTGTAGTATCATTGTTCCAATACCTTCCAAAAAAGTAAGAAAGCTGATTGAAGAGGAGAGGGCACGACAGGTTGATGAAGATGCAAAAGTCTGGATGGGCGCCAAACCTTCCGTGATGATCATGTTGTGGAGAATGGTTTATAATATAGCCCTTGAATTTGGTTATGATGCCCCTGCTGATGATAATCCGGAATATGATCCGGAAGTCATTGAATTTGTTTTCAGACAGATTTGCAAGCACAGGCATTTTGTGCCTTTGCATATCGATGAAGTGTTTACGGTGCCTGAACAGTCAGAATCTGAGTTACACAAACTCGAGAGTGTAGTTGCCAGCAAAGAAGAAGCAGAATCATATTTTGACACTGTTTCAGAGGCTTATCCCCATGATGAAATGATAGACCAACGCGTAGAAGCATGGTATCATCAATAAAAAACGACTTAAACAAATTGAATAAGGTTTATTAATTTGACATGACTTAGTTAAGTATATGCTTGAAAATCACTCAAATGAAGACCAGAAAGTCTCCTTCAGAGATGTAAGGGATTACTTTGTCACGCTGGTCAGGGATTTTATCGATCTGAGCCAGGGTGTCGATAAATGGGGCACGATCCGCGAGATCAAATCCAACCAGTCCATGAGCGGAGCCAATGCGTGGATGTTGATGTGTAGTATAATCATTGTCTCTATAGGATTGAATATCAATTCACAGGCAGTAATCATTGGAGCAATGCTGATATCTCCTTTGATGTCTCCAATCCTTGGTATCGGTATGGCCGTAGGTATAAATGACAGGGACGCTTTATATAATGCTTTAATGCACTTTGGTGCTGCGATATTAATTGCAATCATCTTTTCGACGGCTTACTTTTTTATTACACCACTGGATGAATTTACTGAACAGATTGGTGCAAGGACAGCACCTACATTTCTTGATGTTTTGATTGCATTGTTTGGAGGCGTAGCCGGTATTATTTCCATAGCAAGAAAAGATATCAGTACAACATTACCTGGTGTTGCTATTGCAACTGCATTGATGCCTCCCTTATGTGTCTGTGGTTATGGCATTGCGCATGGATCCTGGGAAATCGCATCCAGATCTTTCTACCTCTTTTTCCTGAACTCTGTATTTGTAGCGCTTGCAACTTACCTGGTAGTTAGATACCTGAAATTTCCATACAAAAAGTATTCAACGCGTATAGAGAAGAGGAAGAATATTATCTATATGGCCATCTTTGTTCT
Source organism: Bacteroidia bacterium (assembly GCA_018680275.1). GTDB lineage: Bacteria > Bacteroidota > Bacteroidia > Chitinophagales > Saprospiraceae > RFSX01. The sequence continues at coordinate 296 of JAHHJO010000103.1, read as the reverse complement.
TATCATCATGATTCCGAGTTTTATCATATTCAAAGATGTTTTTGCTGAAGCCAGGGATTCAAGACAACTCCACAGATTTATAAATCAATACATCGGTGAACATTATATATTCCTTGATGATCACGAATTGCTGACACTGGAAGATGGCTCAAGAAAGCTGATACTGAAAGTATATGGTGATTCTATCAATAACTCGAAGATTCCATACCTGGAAAGAGGCTTGGAAGAAATGCATCTGACAAATACAAGCATTGAAATTATTCCTACCTCGGAAATCAACCTTGAGAATATCAGGC
>JAHHJO010000101.1:0-3368 GCA_018680275.1 Bacteroidia bacterium | reverse complement strand
GGCTGGCCGTTTGTTCTAGTCGATCCGGATCTTCATTTTTCAGTTTTACTATCTGGTTGAGGATATTCATCCAGTCGTTTTTAGGATAATAAGTGCCTGCATATACAGGCCTTCCGTCTGGTAAGGCGATGGCATTCAAAGGCCATCCACCACGACCACTGATCAGTTGGGCTGCAGTCATATAGATGTCATCCACATCAGGTCTTTCTTCACGGTCAACTTTGATCGATACAAAATGTTCATTCATTAATCGTGCAACAACAGAATCCTCGAAAGATTCGTGTTCCATGACATGACACCAGTGACATGCTGCATATCCTACACTGATTATAAGCAGTTTATTTTCTTTTTTCGCTTTTTCTAGGGCTTCCTCACCCCACGGATACCAGTCTACCGGGTTATAGGCATGTTGCAAAAGGTAAGGACTTGATTCATTAATCAGCTTGTTTGCTTTTTTATTTGGGTCTGCGTTTTTCATAGCTGTATTGCATTGAGAAAAAATTGCTGATATAACCAGCAAGGATAAAATATTCCTGAACGTTGAAATCATATTGTATTAAATGTGGACGGCAAAGATAAGTTTATGTTATGAATTAAATATTCTACCGGATAATCCATTGTTTTTTGCTATATTAGGAAAACAGCAATGTATAACTCATTCTAAATTAATAACATGATTTGGCGCAGATTAAATGGCGATAAACTATCTCTTCCGGTTAAAGCTGAAGTTGAAGCAACCATTAAAAGGGAGAGAGCTCTGGGGAATAAATTAAAAGTCTGCATTGGTTCGGATTCTCTTGATCGCGCCGGAATCGTCGAGTTTGCATCGGTGATCGTCTTTTTACGTGAGAAAAAGGGTGGATTTATGTTTATTCATAATGATAAAATACGCCAGAAGATGACATTGAAAGAAAGGATGATCATGGAAGTCGCTAAGTCTGTAGAAGTGGCCTATAGTTTATGTGATCTCCTCGATAAATATAATGTTGAACTGGAAGTTCATGCAGACATTAATACAGATCCGAATTTTAAATCCAATACTGCACTAAAAGAAGCAATGGGTTATATCCTTTCCATGGGATTTGTATTCAAAGCCAAACCGGATGCTTTTGCAAGTTCCAGTTGTGCTGATAAGGTTATATAATATCTGCTGAGACATATAACTGTGTTTTATCGATGAGCTTGTATCATAGATAGAATTATATTGGTCTTTTCCATCATTTTTCCGTTTATTTGCGCCAAAATTTAATAGTATGAAATTAATATTTGGACTCTTTTTAAGCATCGTGCTATCATGCTCCTTGTCTGCACAAATGAACAAGATAGACTATGTTGAATATGACCTTGACAATGGTCTGCATGTTATCCTGCATCAGGATGCAACTACGCCAATTGTCGCAGTTTCTATCATGTATCATGTTGGTTCAAAGAATGAACAACCTGACAGAACAGGTTTTGCGCATTTCTTCGAACACTTGCTATTTGAAGGCTCAGAGAATATAGAACGTGGAGAATACGATAGTTATATCGAAAAAGCTGGAGGTACCTTGAATGCCAACACAACCTACGACAGAACTTATTACTTTGAAATCCTTCCATCCAATCAACTCGAACTGGGATTATGGCTTGAATCAGAAAGGCTCTTACATGCAAAAGTTGAAAACAAAGGAATCGAAACTCAAAGAGAAGTTGTAAAAGAAGAAAGAAGATTAAGGGTTGAGAACAGACCATACGGAACACTTGTACAAGAAGCAATGAAAAGAGCTTACACTGTACATCCATACCAATGGCCTGTGATTGGATACATGGAACACCTGAATGCTGCTGAAGAAGCTGATTACAAAAATTTCTACAAGCAATTTTATGTACCGAACAATGCGATCCTGAGTATAGCCGGAGATATTGATATTGATCAAGCTAAGATCTGGATTGAAAAATATTTCGGATCCATACCAAGAGGAGAAGGCGAAATATACAGACCTGCAGTTGTTGAACCTGCTATGACCGGAGAAATCAGGGATACGGTTTATGATAATGTTCAGCTTCCTGCTGTTGTTCAGACATACAGGATTCCGGCACAAGGAACCGAAGAGTTCTATGCAGTTTCAATGCTTTCCACTTTATTATCTCAAGGTGCTTCTTCAAGGCTTAATAAAGCACTTGTTGATGAACAGCAAAAAGCACTGTTTGTCGGAAACTTCCCTTTTGAACTGGAAGATCCCGGAGTATCCCTGGCATTTGCAATTTGTAATATGGGTAATGATCCGGCTGATGTTGAAGCGGCTATGGATGCTGGGATTAAAAAGGTTCAGGAAGAACTGATTTCTGATGAAGAATATCAGAAACTCAGGAACCAGGTCGAGAATGACTTTGTTTCTTCAAATTCAAGAATTGCAGGCATAGCAGAAAGCCTGGCAAATTATCATATGTATTATGGTGACACTAACCTCATAAATACAGAATTGGATAGATACCTGGCAGTTACGAAAGAACAAATCATGGCAGCTGCAAAGAAGTATTACGACAAAGACAATAGAGTTGTTCTTTATTATTTACCAAAACCGGTTAACCAACCATAAAAAAAGTATAAACTGATGAAATATTTATTTTATATAACAAGCATTTTATTGTTTGTCAATTGTACACCTAAGGTAGCAGAACAGGTGACAGCTCCTGTAGATACTAATCCTCAAGCCTGGCGTTCGCAGTCACCAGGACCTGGTGCAGCAAGACCGATTAATATGGGTGAATCACATGTGTTCACACTTGAAAACGGACTAACAGTTATCGTTGTTGAAAACCATAAGATTCCAAGAGTCTCCTATGGTATTTCTCTAGTACACGAGCAGCCACTCGAAGGCGCAGAAGTAGGATATCTTGGCTTTGCTGGTCAGATGTTAAGGAGAGGAACAAAGAACAGAACGAAAGCTCAGCTAGATCAGGAAATCGATTTCATAGGTGCTTCATTGAACACATCTTCATTTGGTGTGAACGGAAGTTCTCTTACAAAACACCAGGACAAATTATTGAACCTGATGACAGATGTACTTTTCAATCCTAGTTTCCCGGAGGAAGAGTTTGAAAAAATAAGAACACAAACATTGTCAGGTATACAGGCCAATAAGACAGATCCCAATGCGATTGCAGGCAACGTTGCTGCAGTAGTTAATTATGGGACAGATCATCCATATGGAGAAATTTCTACAGAGAAAACAACCAATGCGATTAAACTTGAAACTTGTAAAAACTATTATGATACATACTTCAAGCCTAATAATGCCTACCTGACTATCGTTGGAGATATTTCTCCAATCGTTGCTAAAGCAAAGGCGAAGAAATATTTCGGCGATTGGGAGGCTGAAGATGTT